>NZ_JXUW01000001.1 GCF_000949255.1 Ferrimicrobium acidiphilum DSM 19497
AAGCTTGTCAAGTTAGACCGTAAAGCCGTATACATCCGTCGTGAAAGCATCCACCAGTTGACTCGTTATCTGGTGGATAACTACAGCGAAGTTAAGATTGAAGACCTTAACCTCGCTGCCATGAAACGGAGCATGGGAAGACGGGCATTCCGCCGTTCGGTATCCGATGCCGGACTCGGAGCCTTTCGACCAACGCTTACCTACAAGGCAGAACGTGTGGGAGTGAAGGTAGTCGTTGTAAATCGCTTCTTCCCGTCATCACAGATCCACCACAACTGCGGAGGCAGACTAACGGGTGCAAAGCTCGCTAAAAGGCTTACCTGTGATACCTGCCACGTTGAGGTAGATCGCGATGAGAATGCTTCGCTAAATATCCGTGACTGGTCGGTTATCAGTCCTGGGCTAGTTGAGTCCAGCGCCCTGTTCGTTCCCAGGCCATTTGGTACAGGCGGCAGTTCAGATGATGGGATGACTCATCACCTGGAGAGAGCATGTAAGACCGGTAGCAATACTGGCCGTGCTTGGCGAGGCAAGAACGACTCTTGGACGAGTGAGAATGAAGTCCGTGGGAAGAACCTTGTAAAAGGTGCATCTAAGTGAGTGACTCACCATTTATCATTCAGATGCAACGGTCGGCATGTGGATGGTCACAGAGAGTTGTCTAGATGCTAAGAAGCACCCGAAGCGACCAAGGCGTGCAAACAGACACGGCCAAGCAATAGTACAACGCACTAAATACCACGCTAGGGATGCGAGCGAAGGCGAATTGAGTGTGGAAGTGGGCGCTGCTGTCACCCACCCGCACCACTGGTAAAATCCGCCGCGGCTCAGTATCCTTTCGAGCCCCAGATCGCATGGCAATCATGCACGTCATCAAAACCGCTGATTCCACCCGAAGCAGCTCTTGACTACTGTTCCCGTGATGACCACTTCCACCCCTTCCTTGACCTCGAACCAGGGTGGGCACATGAGTGCTGCAGTAGCTCGACCAGGTGCACATAGTGGTCCAGGATCGATCAGCAGCCGTGCTAAGGTCAGGTGAACCGTGAAGCCAGCGGAAAGGAGAAGACTAGTGAGCCAGCCTTCCTCATGGCGAACAGGAGAGGTATGGGCAATCGCCGCTTCAGCCTTCTTTGCTGACCTCGGTTACCAAGCCGTCTTGGCAGCCTTTCCGTTATTCCTTGTTATTGCTCTTCATCAGCCAGTCTGGGAGTACGGACTGGCAGCCTCTCTGAGTTACGGAGGAGGAGCGCTCTTCTCTTGGTACGGAGCCAAGTTAGGCGACAGGATTGGACATCGCAGGTTGGCAATCCTAGGAAACTCGTTCATACCGTTACTCTCGCTCTCTGCCATGGTAGCCAATCCCATCTGGGCAGTAGGATTCCTCACCGGAGGCTGGTGGGCACGCAATCTTAGGTCTCCATCGCGTCGCGTACTACTGGTCACGGCGGTGCAAGATGAGGAGCAGCGTGCCAGAGCCTTTGGCTTCCTGCATGCCCTAGATGTCGGAGGCGGCGCCCTTGCTGGCGTGGCTGTTCTGCTCGCCGTCCTCTCTCATTCCGACTACCGTTGGCTGTTCTTGGCAACGGCGGTGCCACTTATCATCTCCACCCTGCTTTTAACGACGACTCCCCGACCCAACCAGGCTGCTGAGGCGCAACCGGCATCCGACCCAGTCAAACCCGCCTACCCAGCACCTCCAATGAAGACAACTCGTTCACTCTTGATCGCAGCGACTCTGTACGGATTCACCTTCTACAGCGCTGGATTTCCAGTCCTCACACTCGCCCAACGTGGCAATGGTATTGCATTGGGGATCGTCGCATTTTTGTTGATACAACTAACATCGGCACTGACTGGCTACCTTCTCCCTCATTATCTCGATACCAGACTTTGGAGGAGGGTGCGGAGCTTAGGCTGGTTCGGATACCTCGCAATGGGGTTGGGAAACGGCTTGATCGGTCTCGGTTATAGCCTGCATCACAACCTGATTCTGCTCTTGCTCGGTGTAGTCATAACCGGCTACTCGTTGGGTGCCGTGGAGACACTCGAACCCACCGTGATGTCGATCCTTCGCTCTGGGAGCCAGGCAGGACGTGGTTTCGGTTCATTGTCTGCAGCACGAAGCACCGGCACCTTTATTGCCAATCTAGCGATGGGCCTACTCTACGGAGTTGCAGTTGGCCTCGCCTATGGCTATGCCGCGTTGTTAGCTATTGCGGCCGCCTTGGTCATGTTGGCCGCTGTGCCAGCGTTACGGCAGAGGCAAGCATCTGGCGATTAAATAACTTCGCTAGCCCACTGCGCGAACGCAGTGGCTTACGAGCGACCAGCTATGGATGCAATTTGTGGCGCATTCGCGCCACAAATTGCAGGCTACTGGGTGCTCGTCAACTTCGAGGAAGCGATGGACTTACCTCAACCGCGCCACCTGATGCGAGAGCCGTCGACTCACGAAGAGAGTGACGAGCTCTTGTGAGGCTCTGACCCAACGTCTAAGTTCGCATCCACAGATACATGGCACCATGGGTTCCCAACCGCGGACAGTTAGTCTCCCGCAACTCCCGACAAGACTAAGATGGCTTGCGGCGATGGAGTTCGCTGATGCGTCTCAGACTGATGACTCCTACTAAAGCAGCGACGGCTAGTGGAAGGGGTGCTCCGTGTCAAAGGCTTACCTTAGGGAGTTGATCAGGCGTGATCCGACTACGAGTTGGGATACTAGTCAACTATCTGATCATCAGCAGAAAAATCCAGATCCACTCCTATCGCCTGCAAGCTTGCTTTGGCCGACCTCTGAGAACTACCACGTCATTCCCTCTAACGTCTTGGCTGACCTTGCTCTCGACCGTATGTTCACATCGCTGGCTACGGCAAGGCTTGAATCATTCGACCTTTACTCACTATGGACAACCATGCCGGTGGACGCGACCACCACCCGGTACCGTCAAGCCGTCGCCCGAGATCTTCTCGACGCCAAGGCGCGCGTACCGATCCTTAGCTTCATCGACGGCATCGAAAAAGTTGAGCAGTACCTACGAGCAGCTGCTGGAGCGCGCCAACCTAGCGGTGAAGAGCGGTGGCTCCTCGACGCAGTGCTAACGTACACGAAAACGATCAAGACCGTGAGCGAACAGATGGCGCTGGTGTCTTGGAGTTCCGAGGGATTGCAGACGTTTCAGGACGCGCTTACCGAACTCGAGAGCAGCGAACGATTCCTAGAACTCTCTCAATCATCTATACGTGTAGCATCTGAGCTTAGCCAAATTCGCTACAAGCTCATTTTGGAGGATAGTACAATCACCGTCGATCGGAGTGAATCGACAGACCAGGATTATCGCGATCATCTCCAAGTCTTATTCGAGCGCTTCGGTGACATCGATATACAATCGCCGATTATTGCTTCTTCTTATCGCTCTAGAACTCACATTGATGACCGGATTCTAACCATCCTTGCACGAATCTTTACGGAGGAATTCTCTGACTTGGCCGCATTTGCACATGAGAATCACGCTTTCGTTGCAGCCTGGATTCCACGGCTCGAGCGCGAGCTCATCTACTACCTTGCATGGATTGAAGAGATTCTCGGCTTTGAGGCTAGAGGGTTAGCGTGGACCCTGCCGGTCTTGAACGATGGACCTGGCGTGCAGCATGCTGAGGCCCTGTATGATCTCGCTCTCGCTCATGATCTTCAACATGTACCCACTCCACCGGTCACCAACCAATGGCACCTCGATGGCAACGAGTCGATCACCGTTGTCACTGGCCCCAACAACGGAGGCAAAACTACCTATGCTCGTTCCGTTGGTCAGCTCTACATCGTCGCCGCCCTCGGGCTCCCCGTGGGAGCATCAGACGCACAAATTACGCTTGCACCCTCAGTCACCACCATCTTCTCCGAACGCGAAGCAGCTGATCGTGCCACCGGGCGACTCGAGGATGAAGTCCTTAGAATACAGTCCTTCTTTAAGACAGCCGAGCCAGAGTCGTTCCTTATAGCAAATGAGATATTCAGTTCGACGAGTGTGAGCGATGCAATCGCTCTAGGCCGTCTCCTCATCGAACGGTGTCAGGATCGACAACTACGAGCTATCATCGTCACCTTCGTCGACGAACTCGCCAAACCCACCCCCGGAGTGGTGTCGCTGGTTGGATCAAGTGACAGGGTTACCCATCAACGCAGTTACAAGTTTGAACGGAGACCACCGCAAGGTCGCGCCCAGGCACTCGAACTAGCGCTAGAGCACGGACTAATCTCATGATCGGGGTTCATCTACTTTGGCCTCCTGGGTGTCCAGACTCAAAGACCATCTTCACGGATGCGCGATCTCTAACTGATATTGGTATCGAGATGATAATCGACGCTATGGCAGATGGGGATCCAGACATAGCGTCAGTAGCCAATGACCTGTTTATCCACGCTCCCACGGACTCGACCGTAATTCGTTGGCGGCAAGAGGTCTTGATCGACGCCCTTGCTCATCCACAACTCATTCGCGACCTTGACTCCATAGCGCGCCACAGCGCCGTACTAGAACGTCGAAGCTCTTATGCGACCCGACAACAGGCACCCTTTTCTCAACTGCTTCGCTCTCGCGAACTCTTGAGTTTACTCATCGGTGATCTCGAGGCGCTTGCAAAGCGTGTTCGGGAGCCAGATAACGACGTCAGTTCGAAGGGACTCAAACTCCTGATCGCCACGATCAACGACAACTTTAATGATGAATACCTACAATCACTCCAGGCAGAGCTTCAACTACTCCGGTTCGAAAATGGCATGGTTACTCGAGCTACCCTTGGCGCAGGGAACTTGACGAGCGATGAACTTATAGTTGAAAGTCCTTTCCAAGGGCGCGGGTGGAGAGACCGGCTGCATCTAGTGCTTGGCGATGACAATAGGATCGAGATCGCTCCCCGTGATCAAGCGGGTGGTGAGACACTCCGCGAACTTCGGAACCTGGCCCTCAGTCAAATAGGCACCATAGTCGCTCACGGACTCGGCACAGTGATCAGCTTCTTCGTCACCCTACATCATGAGCTCGCCTGGCTCGTCGGCGCCATCAACCTACGGAGTCAATTTGAGCAGCTAGATTTACCCATCTGCATGCCAGAACCAGCAGCTGATGGCTGGCATCTGGGCTTTCACGGCCTCTGTGAACCAACGCTCGGCTTACGCACTCGCGCACGGCCGATAACCAACAACCTGGCGCTAGACGACAGCTCTCCGATCGTTCTGAGCGGAGCAAACTCCGGAGGCAAGACCACATGGCTCCAGAGCGTGGCACTCGGCATCTTGATGATGCAGACGGGGCTCTTTGTCACGGCAGACGAATTCCGAGCAACCATCCGGACGAACCTGCGCACGTTCTTCCCAGACGACGAGGATCGTGAGCTTCAGCATGGCAGACTCGACGATGAGCTCATACGACTGGCAGCCACAATAACAGAACTCCAAGAGGATGGGTTAGTCCTGCTAAACGAGCCATTGACTTCAACGAACGAGATCGAGGCATCGGAGATAGCCACCGCTGTGTTCCGTGATCTCGACAAACGAGGTGTGACGGTTATCGTTGTGACTCACTACCCGACCCTGGCACGTGAACTTGCAACCAGCGGCTTGAGCCTCGAACCCGAAATATTGGGCGATGGGGTACGCAGCTATCGTATCGAGCCATCACCACCACCCAAAAACTCGTCAGCCATGGACATCTACCGTCGCCTTGGCGGTTGGTAATGATCGACCGGGAGACGTTGTAGCTCAACCTGTCCATCGATTGAGAGCTAAACCCATTGCCCTCCGCCCTACAGGCAGAGACGGAGGTACATCAGACCACATGTTCACAACCCGCTCCGAAATACATATACATCCATATGCACCTCTTTTGTCTTCGCTCTCCAGCCGCCTTTGAGTGTTCTGCCCTATCCACAGGGACAGAACTAGGGCGAGTCGATGGTTGACCACCTCCCACGTCCAACTTGGGTTGTCGTGGTATGCTTGGAGTCTCAGCCGTTGAGCGGTAGCAGCATCGTCTGTCGGGATTCCTCTGCTCTCCAGTCGGCGTAGGAACCTCTCCTCTAGGATCTTCTTCACTTCCCTATAGGGAGTGAACCGGCTGATCTGGCGATCTTTGATCCTGTTGAGTAGGTTCATGGCAGCTACGTGATCTACATCACCCTGCCAGTTACAATCCCAATAGGGATTGCGACAGTGAAACACATCCCCGTGTCGGTTGTCATGATGGACATACCCACACCCTGGATCAGGACATGTTTGGCTGCTGTAGGCCGCGTTGACCGTTTTAATGCCGGAACCTCCGACATAGGCATGTACCGTAATGCGTTCTTGGTTCTCGTTCCTTGCCCATGATGAGCAGAGTCGAGAGATGTTCTTAGACCTGGCCTTACCTTGCAAGCGAGAGAGGTCTTCGATGATGATCTCTCTTGGCCGCTGTGATGGAAGTTGGGGGACTCGCTTCTTGGCTCTGGTTCTGTTCCCGTCTCCATAGACCACCTCCTTGATTGTGGCACCAGAGATCGTCTGTAGTTGTGCCTTTGTGCGCCGGAGTCGAGCCTGCTGCTTCTTTGTACCCAAGTTGTTGCGTGCGATGTGCTTGGTTCGCCTAGAGCCAGCATCTCTCTTTGATAGAGCGTGAAGTCTGTTCCTTGCTTTGCCGGTCTTGTTCCGGCGTTCAGTCATGGATGTAAGCGCTCGGCCATACTCGTTGCCATGATGGACTCCCGAGCTATCAGTACAGACCTCGGTGATCCCCCAGTCAAGAGCCACGGCGGGGCCGGTGGCCCGGTCTTGGCGTGCAACGTCGTAGCTTACGTGGACGAAGGCTCGCTTGTGTTCTTCGTCTAGTACAACCCTGATATTGCCTGACACCTGAGAGATGCCAGACAGCGGTAGTGAGATGCGCTTGTTGCGGGTTGAGCTAATGACTTTGACGTAGCGTCTGGTTTTGCCTGTTCGAGTCTCATTGTCGACCACCGAGTACAAGCTAGAGTCCAAAGACATAGAGCGAGACTTGACGACGGTTGGCCAGCTACTACCGAGCGCATCTCGAATAACACGGTGCAGGTACGAGGCTATCTTCGCTCTCGCGTCAGGAGGGATAGCCACCGTTGGAATCTCTGGCACGCCACCACCCATGATCTGCCCAATGGCCGAGTATCGGGCGAGACAGGCGTAGGCATAATGCCTCTCGTTCTTGTCTGTGAATCGCCGCCATGTCTTTGCTTTGATGTCAGCACGGGCAAAACAGGACTCGATGTGGCGAATGCAGGTATCCACGGCATCAAAGGCGGCTTGGTCTATCAGATGAACGTTGATGCTCGTTGGGTATAGCCCTCGTGCCTTGGCATAGTCACGGAAGCTCTTGCTTCGATCTAGTAGTCCCCACAGGCTAGTCTGGCGCAGATGAGCCACAAAGACGCGCTTTGCATCGGTATAGCGCTTAATTACCGAGCACAGCTCGTCGTACTTGCCCTTGTTGAGTGGCAACGTGGCTAGGCGTACCGTGCGCTTCATGGGAATCTAACCATAGGATGAGGCTTGGACATCGAAGGCTCTGGCATCGAAGGCTCGGACATCGGGTCATGGACTTACCTCTTTGGCTATCTCTTGAAGCCGTTCCATAACCTGTCTGTTCTTATCGCTTCTGGAGCCATGTAGCCTGGCCGAGAATACGGTCACAATCTCGATAACATCATTTGCAAGATCCTCTTCAAAGGTCGAGTCCTCACTAGCGTTGATAATGATTACCTCAGTGCTCACACAGGGAGAACACCAGTTACGATCCAAACCGGAGCAGTCTGTCCTTATGACTGAGCACCAGTCGTCCAACCTCGCCAGAACAGATCCTCGATACGAGCGCCTTTAGTCCTCGTTTGTGATGGTTGAGTCCTGACCCTAGATCAGAGATGACCTCGTAGGTCCACCCGTTCACAGCACAGTAGCTCTCCAAGAGAGCTACCTGGCGCACTAGGTCGTCTTTTTGACCGTTGGTTGATACGCGAGCATAAGCAATGGTGGTCCTGGTAGATGGAGCCTTATGAGGCGCAATGGCACGAAGTTTAGCCAGGTCATAACGCCTTCTACCTCCCTGAGTGTGCACAGGAGGATCAATACGTCCCTCTGTTTCCCATCTCCGTAGCGTCATGGGGTGAACTTAGAGTTCCTGTGCTGCTACCACAATGGGGACCAACCTAGTCATAAAAACTGAAAGTAAACAACACTCAAGAGTGCTTAGCTTAGAGATAGCAGTGGCGTGCCCCGTCTCGCTGGGGCGCGAAACGATGACCACCCTGCGAGAGCGGATCGTTGAGCCCATAACGACCAGCTCTCGCACCACGATCGTCTGGGTGCCGCAACCAGCCCAGTTCCACAGGTATGCATGGCACCCACATTCGCCATCAGCAACTACGTCGGCGTCTACTCATCGTTCCCGCACACGACCTATCCCGGGCGACTCTTCGGCTAGATGGCGATCCGCTCACCCACAACTGGCGCCATCTGATTATCGGCTGCTAGGCACACAGTTCGACGATCGTCGTCGGGTTAACGCATGGGTTAATCCGCACGAGGCGTTCTCAATGCTGGAACCAGCGCCGTCTACCAGAATCCAACTCCGGCCGCGTATCTTATCGATAATGACCCTTGGAATCTAGCCCTTAATCTAGCGATAGAACTAAATGGTTCGATCAACTCGTACCCACCAGCCCTTCAATGGTGCCGATGCCTGCGTCGGTGATCCATTCGCCTCTGGCACTATCTCTGGCACCCAACCCGACCAATTTGGCCCTCTCGTCGAGCTGCCGAGCACAGCCACCAGACCACTCACACTCGCAGATGGGTCCGAGTACGGGTTTTTAGAAGATGGTGACAGCATCACAATCCGAGCAAGCGCTCCATCGATGAACGGAGGTCAGCAACATCTTGGTGAGGTGCGCGCTACTACCACAGGCTCGAACTAGTCCTGCCTCAGCCCCCGGAAGCCATTGGTGAACGTGAGACCTAGGCTAGAGAACCATGGAACGAAGCTCAAGGCTTTTAATCAACACCGGCGAGGGCAAGGGCAAGTCATCGGCAGCCTTTGGCGTCATGAGCAGAGGATGGGCTCGCGGATGGCGAGTGGTTGTCATCCAGTTCGTCAAGGGGGGCAAGTGGAAGACGGGAGAACGCAAACTCGCCGATCAGCTCGAGATCGAGTTCCATACCCTCGGAGATGGTTTTACCTGGGAATCTGATGACTTGACCACTACCGCTCATCTCGGCCAAGAAGCCTGGGACCTAGCCAAAGCCAAGATCGACTCCAACGACTACGATCTCGTCATTCTCGACGAACTCACCTACGCCATCACCTATGGCTGGATCGAGGAGACTACGGTTGTTGAGACTCTGCGAACACGGCCCGCACGCACCAACATCGTCATCACTGGCCGTGGCGCAACCGAAGGGCTTATTGAGATAGCTGACACCGTGACCGAGATGCGTAAGGTCAAGCACGCCTACGATCAGGGAATCAAGGCCAAGAAGGGAATCGAGTACTGAGTACCCGTGGGCTCATTATCGCCGGCACTGCCTCAGGTGTAGGCAAGACCTCTGTCACTCTCGGACTCTTAGCTGCCCTCGGCGAACGAGTTCGCATAGGCTCAGCTAAGGTTGGCCCCGACTACATCGATCCGCATCTGCATGCGTTCGCCACCAAGCGAGCGAGCTACAACCTAGACCCGGTGCTGACTGGACCCTCAGGCGTGAAGGCTAGTCTCGCACGAGCCGCACGCCAGGTGGACCTCGTAGTAGTCGAGGGGGTTATGGGCCTCTTTGACGGGACGGACCTGCCCAGCGTTGATGGTACGCCTGCCCAGCCATCTCTAGGATCGACAGCACAGGTGGCCCAACTCACCGGCCTACCAGTCGTTCTGGTTATGGACTGTGCCCATCTTTCGCAGTCTGCCGCAGCCGTTGCGCTTGGCTATCGTTCACTCGATCCCGACGTCCATGTCGTAGGGATCATTCTCAATCACCTCAAAAGCGCAGCGCACGAAGCATTCGTCCGCGAAGCAATGGCCGCCATCGGCGTCGAAGTACTTGGCGTCATTCCGCACGGCGGACTGCCTACGCGAGACTCGCGTCATCTCGGACTCTTGACTGCCGAGGAGGCGCCGACTAGTACACGTGAATGGATCACAGCCTTGGGCTCAGCGATCCGTACCCATCTTGAACTCGAACGCATCATCTCCCTAGCTGAACGTATCGACATCGACGTTGCCGACACCGGAGAAGCAGCAACCGTCGCCGGGCACCCGATCATCGCCTACTCCAAGGGGCCTGCTGCCAGTTTTATCTATCCTGAAAACCTTGAGCTTCTTCGCGAAGCCGGAGGTGATACCGTCGGCTTTGATCCACGCTACGATTCAATTCCAGCAGAGGCGGGGCTGATTTGGCTCCACGGCGGATATCCAGAGAACTACCGCGAAGAGATAGCCAGCAACCAACCCCTACTTGATACACTCCGTAAATCCGTGGCGATGCAACGACCATTGGTCGCCGAATGTGGCGGACACCTCCTGTTGGGCGACAGACTCGAAGACAGCCAGATGGCCGGCATTCTCCCCTTTAACTCGACTATCTCACCTCGACTTACGCTTGGTTACCGAAACGCGCGATCTACCACTTCAACATCCCTCCTCCTATCCGACCGCCGGACAATCCCAGCTCATGAGTTCCATTACGCTACCTCTACACCCCAAGGAGACGGGATAGATCTGCAGACCGCGCGCGCACGATGGAGGGCAGGTTACGCTAGCTGTTCGCTGCTCTCGTCGTACCTCCATTGGCATCTTGGGGCCGACCCTGGACTCGCCTTCGCTCTAGTGTCGGCAGCCTCGTCTACGGGCTACTCGTGCGAGTAGGATGACCTCATGGAGCACATAAGTTTTGTTGGGGCAGGTCCAGGCGCGCCGGATCTTATCACTCTTCGTGGCCAAGCACGGCTACGCGAAGCCGACATCGTCATTTGGGCGTCCTCACTGATCCCAGAGGAGATGTTGGGCTGGACAGATGACAAAGCTGTGCTGATGGACTCTGCAGAGATGACTCTCGAGGATGTCTTGCTAGTTTTCGAGAACAATCCTGGGGCCCGAATCGTTCGTCTGCACTCTGGAGATCCGTCAGTCTATGGTGCGATCCAAGAACAGATCAGCTGGTGCGAAGCCCATGACCGTCCATTCGAAATTGTGCCTGGAGTCACCTCCATATCGGCAGCCGCCGCCGCTGTAGGCCGTGAACTAACGATACCGGAGGTTGCCCAATCTATAGTAACCACTCGGGTAGCCAGGCGGACCTCGGCATCGATGCCAAAAGGCGAATCGCTCTCCGGCTATGCGCAATTGGGGGGTACCATCGCCGTTCTGCTATCCGGCGCGCATCCACAACGGATCGTCGATGAGCTCCTCTCTGAGGGATCAAAATTTAGCGCCAGTACGCCAGCAGCCGTAGTAGTCCGCGCTTCCTGGCCCGATGAGCAGGTGGCACTGACTACCATCGGAGAACTAGTATCAACGATCTCCGATCTCGGTGCGAAAAGAACTCTTTTAGTGCTGATAGGAGAGGTTCTCACCACGACCGACATACGGCGATCGCACCTTTACTCTCCTAGCTTCTCGCATCGCTTCCGATCGCGATCGGAGCCTGGCACCACCTCCGGGCGAGCCAAGCGACGCGCTAATCGAACGGTGCACTGACGTGACCGAACGACTACGTTCGGGGTATACCACCGGCGCCTGCGCTGCTGGTGCTGCTAAAGCTGCGATCATCGGTCACATCAATGGTCAAATGCCAGAATCTGTCGAGATCACCCTTCCCAAGGGTCAACGGGTTGTCTTCCCGGTCTGCCAAGACGAACTTGGACGGGCGGTGGTGATCAAAGACGCTGGTGATGACCCAGACTGCACCGACGGAGCTCATGTCACGGCGTCCGTAAGTCTGATCGACGGCGACGAGGTTCGCATCTCCGGCGGAGAGGGGGTAGGCGTCGTCACGAAAGCGGGGCTCGGCCTTACTGTAGGCCATGCTGCGATCAACCCGGTTCCTCGCCGGATGATCACCGATGCTATTCGCGAGGTGACTGACCACGGAGTTGAGGTCATCATCTCAGTCCCCGGCGGAGAGGAGATGGCACGAGCTACCACAAACGATCGTCTTGGGATCCTCGGAGGTATCTCCATTCTTGGTACAACTGGGATCGTCAAGCCGTTCTCCACCGCCGCCTACCGCGCCAGCATTGTTCAACAGATCGATGTTGCCGCCGCCAACGGGCAACGCCATCTCGTTCTCGTCACCGGCTCTCGCACCGAAACTGCCGCAATCGGGCTCTTTCCCAACCTCGACCCAGTCGCCATTGTGGAGGTGGGAGACTACACCGGGGTCGCAATCAAACGCGCCGCGTCACATCAGCCTGATGTCATCACCTGGATAGGCATGGTCGGAAAGGTAGCCAAACTAGCGCAAGGACTCCTGATGACCCATTTTCATCGAGCTAACGTCGACACCGAACTTCTTGCCGACGTTGCCCGCTCGGTTGGATCTAACGAGAGCCTGGTGCTTGAGGCTACAGCCACCACCACTGCTCGCCACTTCTACGAGAGCTGCCGGAGCGAAGGAGATCTACGCCCCCTAGTTGAGTTGACGCGCCTGGCTACCACCACCTGTTTTGAGGCGGTGGGGCATAGGGTACCTGTAGAGGTTTTCATGGTCGACTTTGATTCACTCCAGGTAATCGCCGACCATAGACTGACACCGTGATCACAATTATCGGCTGGCTAGGCAACCGCGAGGAGTCGCTGACTGGCGAACAGCTCCTAGCCCTTGCCAAATCTCGCACCATCTTCGCGCGGCCACAGCTTCACGACACACTCCACAGACTATCTCCGTCATCGAACATCATAGATTTCCGCTCTCCATTTCGCACGACAATCGATGTCATCGGAGCGTACGAAGAGGACTGCACCGTCATCGCCAGCGGAGATCCGAACTTCTTTGGAATCACCAAGACACTCCTGCGTGCACACCCAGATCGCAACTTCCAAGTCCTGCCAGCTCCGAGCTCGATAGCCATCTTGGCCGCTCGACTTGGACGCCCATGGGATGATCTAAGCGTTATCTCTCTCGTAGGGAGAGACAGTGACGCAGCCTTCCTCCGGGCTCGACTCCGACTCGCCGAGCGCCAAGCCGGGGCGGTCGCTCTCCTTGTACCTCCAAACACCTCGATCACTGGCCTCGTTGAGCATTTGGCAAACCTTCACAATGAGGTCAGAATCGTCGTCGCCACCGACCTTTCAACCGCCGAGGAGTCGATTACCTCAATGAGGCTAGACGAAGCGACCAGCTGGAGGTCATCATCGCCAGCGGTGGTATTAGTAGAGGTCGGCACGATACCAACCTCGCCGACCATCGACTTCAATAGACACTCGGCCAGCCTCTTCCGCGATGGCCAACTCTTAACCGACGGTACTAACTTCACCAAGCTCGAGCTGAGAATGTCGGCAATTGCCCGTCTCAATCCAGACCAGCTGCCGCTCGGGGCCCGAGTCATGGAGGTTGGAGCGGGTAGTGGCATGATTGGGCTCACTCTCTTGTATCTTCGCCCCGACATCGAACTAACTCAACTCGAACCCCGACACGAGAGAGCAACCATGGCTCGTGCCAACGCGGAGACGCTAGGCTATCGAACCACAGTGTCCGAGCAGCCAGTAGAAACTATCTCAACGAACTTTGACGCCGCCATCGTCGGTGGAGGCGGACTTTCAGCGTTGACTCATACCCTAGATCTAATTGATCCGTCAGCGCCAGTGGTCGCGACCTACGCTGACCTCAGTCGTGCAGCATCCGCAGAGCGGCTGTTAGGCAATCTCTCTCTAATTCAGGTAGCCCACGGGAGATCCCTTGGTGGAGATGGGGTCCGGTTGGTTCCACAAACCCCGATCTACCTCGTGTGGCGTTAATGACATCCACTCAGTTCACAAACGGCATCGTGCTGTCTTTAGCTACACCACCATATGGTCTCGCAGCCCAGCTCGGCTTTCGCGAGATCGCTTTTGCCAAGTTCGGAGATCTAGTTGACGCCCTGACTCACCATCGGGCGGTGGTCATTATTGCCGCCTACCCCATCGTGGTGCGAGCACTTGCCCAAACTCTTTCAACTAAGGGTGATGATCCCGCAGTCGTCGCCATCGACGAGAGCACCAGCTTTGTAACCGTCCTTGCCGGCGCCCATCACGGAGGTGAGCCACTAGCGCGACAGGTGGCAGATTACCTTGGCGCGACACCGGTAATCACCACCGCCTCCTCGGCACTAGACACAATCGCACTCGATCAGACACCGCAGCTCTGTTTTGGACAGATGAACGCTGGCATACAGGCGCGAGTTAACCGCGGAGATGGGATCTCCCTCGTCAACCCCACCGATCTTGTCCTCTCCGACGCCATCATGAATTTGGTTCATGATGGCTCGAGTCCCGTCAAACTCGTGATCAGCGATCGCCTCGCCGATGAGCAGCTAGGTGATGTACGGGGCAGCGTAAAGACGCTGACGATTGGAGTTGGCTGCTCAAGCGATGCTACTGCTGATGAAGTCAACGAACTCATCAACACGGTAGTTCATTCTGCCGGCCTCGATATCGCAGCGATCGACCGCATCGCGACCATCGACCGACGACTTGATCATCCGGCCCTGCGCGGTCTTCATCGTGAACTCGTCGGTTATGGTGCGGCACAGCTGGATGTTATGACGACCCCGAGCCCATCGACGATCGTACATCAATCAGTCGGTACCCATTCGGTCGCTGAAGCCGCAGCTCTCCTAGCAAGTGGAGAAGGGGGAAGCCTCATCGTCAACAAGGTGAAGACTGCTCGGGTAACGGTTGCTATCGCACGTCGGAGATCACTGCGCGGATCATTAGCGGTTGTTGGTATTGGACCAGGATCTTTAGATCTGCTCACGCCCAGGGCATTTGCGGCGTTGCGCTCGGCGCAGTATGTGATTGGCTTTAGCCGTTACCTCGATCTCATAGAACCAATAATTGAACGGGGTCAAGAGCTGCACCGCTATCCGATTGGTCAAGAGATTGAACGCGTCGCTGAATCTCTTGCCTTGGCGGCAAGGGGTAACCATGTCGCCCTAGTCACCTCAGGAGATCCCGCAGTCTATGCGATGGCCCAACTCGTCGTAGAGCGACTTAGCCCAGACGTTGCCATCCGCGTCATACCCGGTGTGACTGCCGCTTACGCGGCGTCATCCACCGCCGGTGCGATCGTCGGTCACGACCACGCGATGATCTCACTTTCGGACTTGCTCACCCCGTGGAGCATCATCGAAAACCGTATTGCTGCCGCCGCTGAGGCTGACTTCGTAATAGCGTTCTACAATCCACGCTCGAAGCAAAGGAGTTGGCAACTGGAAAAGGCTCTGGCGCTCATTGGCGAGCACCGACGACCCACTACACCCGTCCTTATAGCCTCTAGAGTCGAACGCGCCGGTGCCCGAGTCACGGTAACCACGCTTGAGGACCTAGATCCAGAATCCGTCGACATGGAGACGATCGTGATCGTCGGCGCCACCACTACAGCCCTACGTCATGGCTATCTCTACACCCCGCGTGGATACCAAGGCACCCCATGATTACGATCACTAACGCCTGCACCGGCTGTGGTGCATGCATCGCCACCTGCCCAACACACGCGCTCAGACCTCATACCGGCACCCCGGCTTGGTTGGCCTCACGTTGCGGCGAGCACCGCGACTGCGTAGAGATCTGCCCAGTCGGCGCTATCAGATGGAGTCCTATTCCCGTCCACCAGCCAGGTCTAGGTGCACATTGACCACCTCATCAATCGAGTTAGAGAGTTTTGCACGGATTCAAAGAGAGGTGAGCTTCGCGCATCTTGGTCGTCAGGCCGCCGAGATCGCAGCTCGCATCATCCACGCGACCGGAGACATCGAACTCATCGACGATCTAATCATAAACGAGGATGCCATTGAGCGAATTATCTGGGGACTAGACCATCAGGTACCGATCATCGTCGATGTCCGCATGGTTGGGGCTGGTGTAACCAAGCTCGCCCCACTGATCGCGATCGATGCCGTGCAGACTCCTCGCGACCCAAACGAAACCCGATCTCATAACGGTATGGCGGCGCTGCTTGATGCGACCGCAGGACGCGCGCCGATCATCGTCGTTGGCTCAGCGCCGACGGCACTGAGAGCAGTCCTGGAGTACACCGGCGAACATCCACTCGCCGTAATCGGCATGCCGGTTGGATTCGTGGACGCGCTGGAGTCCAAACAAGCGCTCGCGCACTCCGGACTCGCCCATATCACCAACTCGTCCAGGCGCGGAGGATCGCCGATGGCAGCGGCGACACTCAACGCGCTGCTGCTGCTATCCAAAGGAGAATACCGTCTTGACTACTAGTGGACTCATGTTCATGGGGCATGGCACAACATCGCTAAGAGGGCAAGCCCAATTCTTTGAACTAGTCGCTCTTGCAGAACAGCGATTCGATGGACCCGTTCGCGGAGGCTTCATTGAACTTGCACAACCATCGATGTATGCCGCCATCGATGAGCTCGCCGCGCAAGGAGTCGATGAACTCATCATCGCTCCTGTTGTCCTGCTGCCAGCAGGACACCTCAAAGACGACGCAGCTCAACTGACCATCTATGCACGCGATCGTTGGCCCGAGCTCACCGTTCGCTTGGCGAGTGATCTCGGAACTGCCACTGAACTCTTAGACTGCTTCAACCAGCGGATCGAAGCTCTCGATACACCAGCAGATGCCATCCTCGTCGTCGGTCGTGGATCGAGCGACCCTAGTGCCAACGCCGAGCTTCACGCAATCACGCGGCTGATCGCAGAACGGCGAGGCTTCCCCACCACCAATACCGCCTTTGTGTCTTTAGCCCCGCCTGATGTCGTCAGTGGCCTCACGACTTTGGCTCAACTTGGAGCACAATCGATAGTAGTTGCGCCCTATTTTCTCTTTCATGGCGTCCTGCTTGATCGAATCGAGGATCAGGCACGAACATGGGCGAGTGCCCATCAAAGCACCGTCGTCATCAGCGATGAGCTCGGCCCTGACCCTCTCGTCCTCGACACGCTATGGCTGCGTATTCAAGAGGCACAAGGAGACAAGGTCCGTACGAACTGCGACACCTGCCTCTATCGCACACGAGAAGCAATCAAGCTTCGCATCATATGAAGACTGTCTGCTCCACCGTCGTTGGCGAAGAGACTCTCTGCCAACAAGAGGCGATCCGGCAGTTTATACTCACGAGCACAAGTCAGGGAGTGGCTGGACTTAGAGAACAAATCTGGGAGCCGAGGAGACGCATGCCGAACCGTGATCTGCTTTCGCCTCATATCCAAACGAAGGGACAATTATGCGATTCGGGATCTTTCTACCACCATTTCACGACTTCGCTGATCCCCGGGCTGTCGTAGAACTAGCCAGCAGCGCAGAGAGCGCTGGCTGGGACGGCATCTTTCTTTGGGATCACATGCTGAGCGAACCAGGGTTTGCCGTCGCTGACGCCTGGATCACCATGGCCGCCATCGCGAGTAAGACCGAAGTCTTACGCATCGGCGCCATGGTCACACCGCTGGCACGACGCCGGCCCTGGGTTCTGGCACGACAAATTGCCAGCTTGGACCACCTCTCATCCGGCCGACTCATCGTCGGAGTAGGCCTCGGGGACGATGGGTGGAGGGAGTTCAGCTCCTTCGGTGAAAAGGTCAACCCAAAGGATCGCGCTACCCAACTCGATGAGGCGCTCGAACTTCTCCAACTCTTCGCCACCGGTGAAGCAGTCGACTTCAACGGAGTTGAATACCAAGTTCACGCGCCACCCTTCCTTCCAAGACCACTGCAACGTCCAGTCCCCATCTGGGTTGCAGGTCGGTGGCCAAATCGGCGTCCAATGGAGAGGGCATCTCGCTACCAGGGCTTCTTCCCTATCTTCGCTGCTCCCGAGCCACTAGCCATGCCTGAACTAGACGATATCGAAGCGATCACCCAGCATCTCCCACCCACTGGACCGGTCTACGACCTCGTAGTACGCTACGCCATGTCATCGGCTAACGAACCCATCGAAGAGGCGGCGCGGCTAGCAGAGGCTGGGGTGACCTGGATTCTCGAAAACTTTGGCGCCTTCGGACCCGATTTCGAGACCATCAGAGAGATCGTTGCCGCAGGGCCGGCTGGGAGAGCCTAACCAAAACAGATAGGTCGGTTAGGTGTAGAGCGAAAACCAACAGCCAATCAGACTACCGCCGAAGCGTCTGATCAGGCAAGGGGCAGCGTCTATACATCCACCTCAGTCGGCTAGAGCTAAAAGTGCATGGAGTGCAACGCCTCTGTGTAGTGCAGCCTCATCAACCAGCATCTTGTTGGAGTGGTTTGGTGCTGGCCGCTCGATGCCCGAGGGTGCTACGCCGAGGAAGATCATTGCGCCTGGCGAGGCCTGCAACATATACGAAAAGTCCTCAGCACCCATCACCGGGGTCTCCATCTCGTGAACACTATCCTTGCCCACCAGCGTGCGAGCAAGTCCAAGCGCGCGCTCCGCACCGGCAGCATCGTTGAGCGTCACCGGGTAACCCTCCATAGGAAAGCTGACAGCAACCTCGACGCCATGGGCATCGGCAATCCCATGGGCAACACGACTTACCAGCTCCTCGACGGCGGCGCGAGTCTCCTCAGACAGTGCACGGAAGGTTCCCCGAACGGTAGCCAGCTCAGGAATGATGTTAAACGTAGTTCCTGCCTCGATCTGACCCACTGTGAGGACGGCTGGATCAAAGACATTGACGCGCCTGGTGAGCGCAACTTGAAGTGCCATGACGAGCTCTGCGGCGACCGGAATTGGATCGAGTGTATCGTGTGGGGCTGAGGCATGGCCGCCGCGGCCGGTGAGGACGATCAGAAATTCATCGGCAGACGCCATCATTGGCCCACCGCGAGTCGCAATTATACCGCTCGGAAGATTGCTAAACACGTGCTGGGCGTAGCACCGATCTGGCTTCGGATCGACAAGACCCTCCTCGATCATACGTCGAGCACCCCCCGCGCCCTCCTCTCCTGGCTGGAAGGCAAGAATCACCGACCCTCGCAGCTCGGAACGATGCGCCATCAGCAGCTGAGCAGCACCCAAGAGCATCGCAACGTGCGCGTCATGGCCACAGGCATGCATGACTCCAGGGATCTTTGAGGCGAAGGGCAAATCGGTCTCCTCCACCAAAGCAAGTGCATCCATGTCGGCTCTCAGGAGTGTCGTCGGACCTGGCTGGCCACCCTCGATCGTCGCCACCACCGATGACAACGAATCTCCTGGCACCGCTGGGATACCCAAAGTCTCGAGATGTGCTAGCACCAGTGCCTGCGTTACTGGAAGATCCAATCCAAGTTCAGGGTGGGCATGAACCGCTCTACGCAACTCAATGACCTGTGGGTCAAGGGCCTTGGCCTCTGCGAGCAGCGCTCGCGTATCGATCTTGGTCATCGTCTCCTCCAACCACTCGCGCAATGATTACGCTCAGCCTAACGAGGTACTTGCCTAATGAGTCACCTGTATCACAGACGGCACCACATACGTGTGAGTTGTCTGTGATACCTGGCTATGATCTATCGTGTATCGACGATAGACGTTTCCTACCTTGATCATCTTATGAATGATGATGAGGGAGCAGACCAACCCAGCTCGAAGGAGGCTAACCATGCGACTCGTAATCATCGGAGGTAGCGACGCTGGTATTGCTGGAGCACTAAGGGCCCGCGAACTCGACCCCTCATGCGATGTTACCGTCGTCCTTGACGACGCCTATCCGAATTTTTCGATCTGTGGAATCCCATACTACCTCTCCGGCGAAGTAGTCGACTGGTCGAAGCTCGCCCATCGCACTCTCGAAGAACTCTCAAGCTACGGGATTGCAATTCGCATGAACACGCGCGCGCTAGCGATAGACCGTAGCCGCCATCAGCTTCTCTGTCGTACTCCCGATGGCGGCTCCCAAGAGATCTCATGGGATCGCTTGATTATCGCCACCGGTGCCACCCCAGTGATACCCACAATCGAAGGGCTCAGCGCTGGGCTACAAACGGACCGTGTCTTCCTTGTCCACACGATCGCGGATGCTCGTGCCCTGATGAGTGCGCTGAGCAGCGTCCAAGTAACTCGAGCTCTTATAATCGGTGCCGGCTACATCGGACTCGAATTAGCAGAGGCACTCACCACCCGTGGCGTCACCGTAGCACAGTTCGAGGCCAGGGAACACCTTCTGGCAACCATCGACCCAACGCTAGCAGGTCAGTTGGAGGCCGAGCTCGCAATCAAAGGCGTTGAGCTTGTCACCGGCACCCGTGTTAGTTCTCTCACCGCTAACGATGATGTGACCGTCACCCTATCGAGAGATTTGTCAACCAACACAACTACCACTACCGGCGACATCGCGATCGTCGTCGCAGGAGTTCAACCCGAGACTGATCTAGCAGTAGCGGCAGGAGCAAGGCTGGGTCATGCTGGGGCTATCTGGGTAAATCGGCGTATGGAGACTGGCATCGACGGGATTTTCGCCGCAGGTGACTGTGTCATAACCCATCACCAACTACTCGGTGAGTCCTATCTCCCACTTGGAACGACAGCGCATAAACAAGGGCGAATCGCCGGTGCGGCCGCGGTGGGCAAGACAGATGAAGAGTTCCGAGGGGTAGTTGGCACCCAAGTTGTCAAGGTCTTCGACCAAGTGGTTGCTCGTACCGGGCTAACCGAACTCGAAGCGAGCACCGCTGGGTTCGAGCCGTTCACGATCACGACCAACGCAGATGATCACAAGCGCTACTATCCAGGGGCGCGGACGATTAACATACGGCTCACCGGGGACGTCTCCACCCACCGCCTGCTTGGAATCGACATGCTGGGGCCAACGTCCGCCGCCGTTCACAAGCGGATCGACGTTGCCGCCACAGCACTCCAGAGCGGTACAAGTATTGAAGAGCTGATAGACCTAGACCTCGCCTACACACCACCGCTCGGGACCCCATGGGATGCCCTCCAGATCGCTGCAACGGAGTGGCTACAGCTTGTCTCTCAGAGGCAAGAGTCGATAAGTCGAGAAGTGGCACTGGGATAGAATCAGGCCATGTCACCAACAAAGTCTATCGTCACCGCGCAAGTCGGAAACGAAACTCCTCCCGTCGGCAAGGCTAGCTCGCGAAGTGCATGCGCTGCACCCGACCAGCCAATCGATGAGGTTGATCCGCTTGAAGATCCAGAGCTCGCCCAAGCCATGAAGGCGCTTGGCAATCCCACTCGAATCAAGATTTTTCGCTTGATTGCTGAACGCCATACTTGCATAACCGGAGAACTCGTCGCCGAGTTACCGCTTGCGCAGTCAACAGTCTCCGAGCATCTGCGCATCCTGCGTGAGGCGAATCTGATTCAAGGAGAGATTGAAGGACCCAGAACCTCTTACTGCATCAACCAGCGGATCCTGACGGCGCTAAAGCGCTCGATAATGGCGCTTTAACCCCTATGGGCTCAATCTAATCTTCGCCAAATCATATCAGTGGAGCCAGAGGACCCAACCAGCCAGGGCAAGCAAGGTGATAGCAAGCACAGGCGCAGCCAATACGATTCCCTGCCGGAAGTACTGACCCCAACTTATTTTAATACCTTTGGTATCGAGGACATGAAGCCACAACAAGGTTGCCAGCGAGCCAATCGGTGTGAACTTCGGTCCGATATCTGCTCCTACTACGAGAGCGTAAACTGCGACAGTATGTGAAACTCCGACCAGATGAGATCCCTTGATGGCGAGCGCCCCGATCAGAGTCGTGGGCATGTTGTTCGTGATGGCCGACAGTATGCCAGCGCCGAACCCGCCGACCAGCGAGGTTATCAATGCTCCGTGATGGCTCGCATCGCTGAGCCCGTGCGAAAGATAGATCGTCAATCCAGCGTTATAGAGACCGTAGACAACAAGATACATTCCTACTGAGAAGACGACAATTCTCCACGGCGCCTCGCGGAGGACTGCCATGCTTGACAGAGCAGTAGACCTACTGGCTGCCGCGAGGAAGATTAAGGCGACGATCGAAGCCGGCACAGAGACTGGGAAGCGCAAAGGCTCCGAAAGTAGATAGCCGGCCAGCAAAACCGCCAAGACTATCCAACCAATTTGGAAGAGCCTGTAGTCGCGCAGGGCAGACCTAGGCTCCGCCAAAGAACTGGGTTCATAGGAGCGTGGAAGCGAACGTCGATAGTAGACCAGCAAGACGCCGAGGCTGGCCAAGAAGGATATCAAGTCAATGGGTGCCATCCTTGAGGCGTATGTAATGAACCCGATATGGAAGTAGCTGGCGGTGACGATATTCACAAGATTCGAGACGACGAGGGGAAGACTGGTGGTATCCGCGATGAAACCAGCTGCCATTACAAACGGGAGTGCACGGCGACGATCGAAGCCGAGTGCACGCGTCTGTTGGTAGACGATGGGGGTGAGAATCAATGCAGCGCCATCGTTGGCGAAGACAGAAGCGACTAGGGCACCAAGTATGAGCAGATAGACAAATGCACGAAGCGCACTTCCTCGTGCGAAACGCAAAACATAGAGCGCAGCCCATTCGAAGAACCCAATCCGATCGAGAATGAGTGAGATGATGATCACCGCAACGAAGGTGATCGTTGCATTCCAGACAATCCCCCAGACCATCGCCACGTTGGCGAGCTGATCGACACCGACAGCCAGGGCTACAATGGCGCCACCAAGAGCCGAAATGCCAATCGAGAGACCCCGGGGTTGCCAGATCACCAGAACCAACGTGACCACAAAGAGGAAGACAGCTGCCAGTGTCAACACATCGCCGTGCAGTGCCACCCAGTAACCTCCTAGCCACTCTCTAGTATTTCGACCGTCTTCACACCACGCCCTTGGATAATCATCACGACCAAGATCAGCCACTGAGCAAACCTGCTGTCAACAAACAGTCGCTTAAACAACCCAATCATCCATCGTCTTTCGACGATATACGATCATAGCGGTAACCAAGGGCGAACGCTCCGCCACCCATGTCAAACCCTGAAGACATGAGCCGAAGTATTTGTTCCTTATTGTAAACTATTTACAGGAATAAAGTTCGTAGCTACTTGTTCTTACAGAGAACTAGGTAGATCAATCTTTATAGGAGTACAATGTCACGAAGAAGCACCAACCTCGCCATCGCCGTGGTCGCTGGAGCCCAGTTGATGATCACGCTTGATCTGACCATCGTCAACGTCGCACTACCCTCGATCCATACCGCTCTCCACTTCTCGCCATCATCTCTTGCATGGGTGGTGAACGCATACACGTTAGTCTTCGGTGGCCTCCTCCTCCTTGGCGGTCGCTCTGGGGACCTCTTTGGCCGCCGTAAAATGTTCACGATTGGCACCCTTCTTTTCGCTGGAGCAAGTCTGTTTGGTGGCTTCGCAACAACGTCAAGCTGGCTCCTGACAGGTCGCGCCCTCCAGGGCATCGGAGCTGCGATTGCATCTCCAACTGCGCTAGCGTTGATCTCTACGAACTTCGTGGAGCCGAAGGAACGCGGACGAGCCTTCGCAATCTATTCCGCCGTCTCCGTAGCAGGTGTCGCACTTGGACTTCTCTTGGGTGGCGTGCTAACTCAATACGTATCTTGGAGATGGGTTTTCTTTGTCAACGCGCCAATTGCAATTCTGCTTGCTTTTGCCGCTCCTAGAGTCCTCCAGGAGAGCACAAAGGTTCGCACGAAGATCGACCTCGGTGGTGCTTTTATCGGTACCGCAGGACTTGCGAGCTTGGTCTATGGAATCATTAATGCGTCGTCACACTCATGGACGACCACGTCCACCGTGCTCCCAGGGATCATCGGCATCGTCCTACTTATCATCTTTGTACTCTTCGAACTCAGAGTCACGGCTCCAATCATAAACTTCGCCATTCTAAAGAGTCGGGATCGTGCCGGCGCTATAGGAATGATTCTCTTCGTCATGGCCGGCATGTATAGCATCTTCTTCTTCCTTACCCAGTACATGCAAGAGGTAATGGGGTATTCGCCAACAAAGACCGGCTTCGCCTTCCTCCCAATGACGCTTGGTATCGTCCTGTTTGCACAGGTCGCTGCCCGAATGCTCCACCGTGTCGGTCCAAAGGTATTCATGATGCTGGGTGGTCTGGCGATTACTATTGCCATGTTCCTGCTATCCTTCATTGGCCCACACAGCAGCTACCTCGAGATCTTGCTACCGCTCCTGATCATGTCCGCCGGTTCCGGTCTATCATTCGTGTCGATCTTTCCAACCGCCACTCATGGTGTAGACCCCAAGGAGGCGGGAATGGCCTCCGCCCTTGTCAATGTGGGCCAGCAGGTCGGTGGCACGATTGGCCTTGCGGTGCTCGTTACGATCGCGGTCTCGGCCACCCGACGCCGTGCAGGCGCACTCCATGGAGCTCTGCTTCATCATCAGCTCACACCAACGGCAGTAACTCTGATCGCAGAGACTCACGGCTGGGCTATGAGCTTCCGACTCGCCTCTCTCTTTGGCTTGATTGCCTTCCTGATCGCGACTGTTGTAGTGACACGTTTCAAGAACCCAGCGGACGAGAATACCGCCGGTGAAGCAATGGTGTTCTAGAGGCACAGCTTTCTAGAGGCACGGTGCGGGTGTGGCAGACGCCAAATTTATTCGCACCTGTGCACACCAGCTTCAGTCGTACCGCCGAACACTCTCGGGCCTGGCTTCAGTAGCGAAGATGGACAGGTCCGAAGGGCCCAAGACCAGCGATTGTACTCGGCTTCCAGCCCCAGTTAACCCACATCCAGCACGGCGGCTATCCCCGGCAACTAATGTCAAGTCATGATTCGCAATGTCGTCATGATGAAAATGAAGCCTGACTTTGACGCTTCTCTACTCGAGGAGCTGTTGGCACGCCTTAGGCGGATGAACTGTCCCGGCACCATTTCATATACTGCCGATCTTGACGCCGGCCTCCGAGAAGGTAACTGGACACTAGCGATCGTCTCAGACTTCGTCGACGTTGAAGCCTATCGTGGATACGATAGCGATCATGAACATAACCAAATACGCGCCGAATTAGCACCGATGATCGAGGAGATAGCACGGGTCCAGTTCGCATTGTGAGCTAGACACATCGATCAAGCTATTCGCGAAACCTAGATGCTGATATGGCTTTCGGCATCGTCCTTGTTTTGCTAAGGTAGACAAGGTACCATCGAATGAGGGGGAAGTCGCAATGATGGATGTTGATCTCAACAGCTGGATGCTATTCCGTAATGCTGAGCAATCCTATGGCGATACGCCAATCGTGACCCAGACCAGTGCTGACTCACAGCACCGATACACCTATGCAGAATTCGCCAACCGGGTACGAAGGCTCATCACGGTACTCGATGGGCTTGATCTATCTGAGCACGCTCGCGTCGCCACCATGGCATGGAACAGCTTCGAACATCTGGAGTGCTACTTCGCTATTCCCTGCTCCGGGCGTGTTCTCCATACCGTCAATGCTCGTCTAAGCTTCGACGACCTCGTGTTCATAATTAACGACGCCCAAGATGAGGCGCTCTTCGTCCCTGCAGATCTCGCCGAGACCGCTGAGAGACTCCGCGCCAAGTGCCCTAGCCTCCGTCACCTGGTAGTCTTCGGCAAGAGTCCTCGCGATGACATGCTCTCCTATGAATCCCTGATCAATGACGCAGAGCCGTTTCTCGGCGAAAGGGCGATACCAGAACGCGCCCCTTTTGGCATCTGTTACACCTCAGGCACCACCGGTCGGCCCAAGGGGGTGCTTGCTACCCACCGATCAACCTATCTTCACGCACTCACGGTCTGCGCTGGCAACGGTCCTGCCCTCTCAGCGAGTGAATGTGTGCTACCAATCGTTCCAATGTTTCACGTCTATGCCTGGGGGCTCCCCTTTGGTGCCATTGCCTCAGGATCAAAAATCGTCTTTCCGACACCCTCATTCGATCCCAAGGTGGTTATAGAGCTGATCAATCAAGAGGGGGTGACCAAAGCTGCCGGAGTGCCGACTATTTGGATCGCAGTCCTCGATGAACTCCATCGGAGCGGCGCACGGCTCGGGGGCTTGAAGGAGCTGCTCTGCGGCGGTTCGCAGCCACCCTATGCCATGATCAAGTCCTATAGGGAGGAGTACGGAGTTGGCCTTCTACAGGCCTGGGGCATGACCGAAACATCTCCGATTGCCACCACAACTCGCCTACCTAATGCACTGCTCGACAAGCCTATCGATGTTCAAGTCGATTACATCGCCAAAGCCGGAGTGCCGGTAACGGGAGTCTTTACCTCACTCCTTGGTGACGACCACCAGCCAGTGCCGAACGATGGCAAAAGCATGGGCAATATCTATGTACGCGGTCCGTGGGTCCTCGACTCCTACATGGGCGGCCATGGTGCCGAGTCTTTTGAGGTTGATGGATGGTTCCGCACTGGAGACGTTGGGGTCATGTACCCTTCAGGGGTTATTGAGCTGGTCGACCGCACCAAAGATCTGATCAAATCTGGTGGAGAGTGGATATCGTCAGTAGCGCTTGAAGGAGCGCTTATGGGACACCCTAAGGTCCTCGAGGCTGCTGTCATCGCTGTTCCCGATCCCAAATGGCAGGAGCGCCCACTTGCTACCGTCGTGCCAAAGCCGGGAGAGACAATCGAACTTGAAGAGATACACGACTATTTACTCGGGCTGGGATTCCCCAAGTGGCAGCTCCCAGATCGAGTCGAAGTCATCGACGAGGTTCCGAGGACCTCCGTTGGCAAATTTGACAAGAAGGTCCTCAGAGCACGTTTTAGTGAGTAGAAACAGGCGTACCTTTTAATACTCTCTCGATTTGTCCACAAGCGAACCCGTCCAGCGCAACCTCTGCGCCACATTAGGGTAAAAGGGGTGGAATTTACTCCGGAACCCGAAGACGGTCGGATCTTCGTCAGCGAGCACTGGAATCTGCTGTCGGACTGCGATCCATTGGGCAGGTTACGCCTCGATGGACTTGCCCGGATTCTGCATAACGCCGCGACACTAGACAACGAAAGCTCACCCGCCGCTGACAAAGGGCTGTGGATCCTTCGCAGGGTCGTCACTCGTCTCGGTGCGTGGCCGCGTTATCTCGACGCCATTGAGACACGCACTTGGTGCTCTGGACTCGGAAGAGCTTGGGCTGAGCGACGTACCGACCTCTATCACAACGGAGACCGAGTCACTAAAGCGAAAGCTCTCTGGGTCAACGTGGCCCCCGCTACTGGCTTTCCCCGCTCGCTACCAGATGGATTCCTAGAAGTGTTTGGCCCATCAGCCAACGGACGGAATGTGAAGCCACGCTTCGAGCTATCGGTCCCCAAGAGTGCGTCTTCCGCGACTGGGAGTATTCCCTTACGCTATAGCGATCTCGACATCGTCGATCATGTCAACAACGCGATCCATCTCGCGTTAGCGGAGGAGGTGCTCGCCCCCACAGTACGAGGTACGGCCTCACAGATCACCCCTTACAACCGTGTTACCGTCGAGTTCCACGATGCTCTCCAACTACCTGAACCAGCCGACTGGCAAGTATGGCACGACTCGCGATCAACAACCCTTCGCCTTTCACAGGCCGACGTAACCGCATCGGTTGTACTTTTGGAACAAGACAACGACGACGACAGTATCCCACATGATTTGAGGTCGTAGCGTTGAACCAAGTAAATAGGAACCGGGCAGGAAGTCGTGCCCAGGGTGCATGGATGATCCTGCTCGATCTTTTGGCAGTCTTGATCTTCGTGTCCGTAGGCCGCGATGTACACGGCCATGTAGACAACCTGGCAGGTATCGCCTCAACCGCTTGGCCTTTTGCAACCGGAGTGGTCGTTGGTTGGTTGGTCACTCGTCACTGGCGGAGTCCACTTGGCTGGTCAGCAGTGATTGTGTGGCTAGCTACAGTTGCAGTTGGAATGACCCTGCGGGTAGTGACGAATCAAGGAATTGCAATACCCTTCATCTTCGTCTCACTTGGCTACTTTGCGCTTACCGAACTCGGCTGGAGAATTGCGGGTGTGTCGTGGCTCCGGTGGCGACGTCGCTCTCCATCGTAAGAGCCCCCCATTGAAGTTCCAAGTCAGCAACTAGAATGCAAGCGAAGACGCAAGGGAGAGAACCAATGCAATCGCTATCAGTTGAGACTACCAAACCACTATCCGAAGCTGAGGAGATGATCCGGACTCAACTCAGTGCCGTTGGTTTTGGCATCTTGAGCGAGATCGACCTAGGTGCCACCTTGACCGCCAAGCTCAACAAATCCGTTGGCAATATGAAAATTCTCGGCGCTTGTAACCCGCAATTCGCCTATGAGGCCTTAAGCACTGATAGATCGGTCGCACTGTTGCTCCCCTGCAACGTTGTACTTGACGAGACAGATACAGGAACTCGCATCAGCATTCCATCCCCTGAAGTATTGATGCCCGGTCGTCCGGACATCACCGAACCAGTCACCGACCTCTTGATGACAGCACTTGGCGCCTTAGGGGACGTTATCATCGGCTGAAGCTCCCCGGTGAAATAGTTTAATAATCGTACTCAAAGGGGCGAACTCTGCGCCGAAATCTGTTGAAGACCCCCTGTTTCAAAATGTGTAGCTGCAACTCCAGCAGATCATCAGGGTAAGCACCTTTGTCAGCGAACGCGGTGTCTATGTTTCTCAAGTCTACGGAGGCCAGCCACGATCAAGAATCCTGTCCACACCGAAACAACGGTCAGCGTGACGTTTGCCCACCCGTTGCGAGGTACGAATACTCCACCAATCAGTCCGACAGGGAACATATAAACACTAGGCGCATACCAGTTGTGGTAATCAAACACCTTTTTGGCGGCGTGACGGATCATTGACTCTTCTTGACGTTTTCCGCTATTCCTATTCCCCTCGATCTCGAAGAGGTGTGTACCATATCGTGAGTGATTTCCTGGGCACAAATTTGGGCACATGCAGACCTACGACGGTGCAGCTCCTGCAAGGCTCCTCAGCTTGCTCGCTAGCGGACCTTCGCTTTCATGGAAAGGCGTAAGGACCCAATGTCAACGAAGAGCATGAACGTCGAGACCACAACCCCCATCTTTGCTAGCACGGACAATCCTTGGACCCCCACGACTGACGCGAATGCAAAGGAGACACTAGCGCCTGCAACGGCTACCAACCAGAGCGGGACCGGGAAGACGCCAAAGTAAAGAGCATCGGCAGGGTCAACAAAGCAGGCATCAAGCATCGAGAAGTGACCATCCACTCTCCTCAACGCAATCAGGATGATAAGCGCGATGAACGACACGGTACTCGCAACACCGAGTGCCTCGAGTACCGGATGGAACACAATAAACCCGATAGCCGACGAAATCAATTCAAGAACCATCAGGGGAACCAAACGCATACTAACACCTCCGAATGTCTATGTCTGGGACAACCTTGAGATCCGACGAGCTTTAAGACTCCGAACTCCAGACTGGACCAGTTTCGCATCGTCGGATGTTTAGGTTCTTTCGTCCCAACTCCCCAGGCAGGAGAGCATAACAGTTTAGGATTCACTGACAAATTTGGACTTGTTGGTCCGACTCTAGTTGTGCCGCCGGGACTTGATCGCTTGGCTTCGCTGGTGTGGCTGGCCATCAGCCCCATCTCCGTCCCCAGCGTCGCGAGATTTCCATTATGACCCTCTCGCGTCGAGGAACTGTTTTGTTGAACACCCTCTTCGGGATAGCAGTACCGTGTGGACCTAGCTTCCCAGGGCCAGCCTCAAGCGCTGCTCGCCGATCGCTCTCTTCCCGCTTGACTCGTTCTGTCTTCCTCTTTTTTCGCCTGCTCCACATCTCTATACCACCCCTCGCTAGCTGTAAATTGTCTCACAGGGTTTGCCGGAGTTCGCAAACCATGTATTGCACACCTGACTGTTGTTAGGGAAGTATTCCTCAGGCGAAAAGTCTACATAGGCCCAATCACCCGGAGCGGCATAAAAGCTACGAGAGGTTGTCTCGACCTTACCGTTGAGCCAGTAGGTCTCGAACGTCTCGGTGTAATTGGCGAAATATGCCTTTGTGTCCCACGCTTGAACGAAAAGTCCCTGACCAGTGACTGTGATGCAAACAGATTGATTGCATTCATACGCGTCTGTGGGCTGGATCTTCAACGTGCTGGGTTTTACAATCGGTATGGTTCCGTTGAGTCCTGGCATCCCAGGATGGATACCGAATTTGGCGGCTTGTTCTATCGTCATGAAACTTCGCTCGATACCCCGCGGGTGCCGAAGCGGCGATTCTGATCCACGAGCAGCGCTAGATTGATACGATGACCCCATGATTCAATGACTAACAGTCAACCCCATGCTGGTGATTCCAAGACTGACGGCTACAATCGCCCCACCTCGAACCATGTTCCATACTCTAATCTTCCCTCCCATATCTGCAGTTAACGCATCTATGGTCGGCTACTAGTTCTTACTGTAGCGCATACCACCAACGATTGCAACGAGTTTTCGACAGCTACTGTTGGCATGTCATCCTTTCGGAGGACATAGGAGATGGATTCGCCAGAGGTTCAGCGTGTGGAGCTCTGGGATCGCGCCTCAAGCCCGCCCAGACGGGCCTCGATTGAGACGAGGGCTTGGTTGGTTAAGAGGATGACCTCTTCGAGTTTGGCAAGGAACACGGGTTTATTCACACCGGTAGTTCTGTAACGTCTTGGGTGCCAATTTCTAAGTCTCGTAGAACCGAAGCCAATCGGCGAGCATGTGCTCGACTGCGACCGAACTGGTAGGGGGCACCAGGTTCGCCTCTTGCACCATCTGGTTTAAGATCTGCTCTGCCTGAAGTTTAGGTCCGCGCACAATGTTGCATTGTTACCGCTTCTTGCCAGTGGCTGGATCACGACCAAGGTACAATCTGAGCCCCAGACGTTGGGTTATCCTTTGTGAGGTGTCAGACTGCCTCGCATAAAGCCATGCAGTTATTGACCTGGACTTCTGGGATAGGATTAGATGTCACAGCTGGTTTAGACTCAGCAAGTCCTTGCTTGTCACCTGGCGCCCCCGGTAGGACTCGAACCTACGACCGACTGCTTAGAAGGCAGCTGCTCTATCCGCTGAGCTACAGGGGCACCCCATAAAGTGTAAAGCCAGCAACGCATTGGGCGGCAATCTAGGCCAGTTCTGGCGGCTAGATTGGTAAGAGAAGTCCTCCGCGATCAAACTCTCGCTTTCCGACGTGGAGGCAGAGGGTGGCTCGTATGCAACAGCGGTCGCGACTACGATCGTTTCCCCATAGCGTCTTTGGACTCTACACCGTGGCCGGGTTCTATCGCGGTGCCCAAAACATGGCGCTCACGACACTTGCGCTGATTATCAAGGAAGATCTAGGCTACGGAGCTGGGACCATAGGAGTGATCTCCGCGCTCTCAGGCATCGTTTTGGTGTTGGTCACCTTATTCATCAGCGCGCGACTCAAGCCAGCTCAGCTGGAACGCGCAGTCTCGATCTCGCTCATCGCCTTAGCAATCGGCTTACTGATTATTGGGATTAGCAATTCGATCTACTTGACAGCATTTGCTTCAATCCTCCTAGGCATTGGCGGAGGATTAGGTATGCCCGGACTAGCTGGGTCAGTTCAGCTTGCGGCGGGCAAAGGCTCTGCGAATCCACAACGAATTCTTGCCATCTACACGTTAGTTTTGAGCATCTCGCTGGCGATTGGGCCACTCCTTGAGGCCGGTCTCCTTAACGCTACCCACCAGGACGTCCGCTGGCCATTCATCGCTTTCGCCGTCCTCCCACTGCTTGCGCTTGCCATCATGTTTGCACGCCGCAGAGAGGCGCTAGCTTTAGCTGCCCGCATGGATGCCAACGGGGAGGTTGAACCGCCTCATCCACCGGCTACCGAGCGAGTGCGACTGCTTCGGACCCCAGAGGTCGTAAAGGCGATCCTCGCACAACTCATGTACGCGGTTCCATTCGCTGCCCTTACCGTCTTTGGTGCCGAGGTTGCTCGGGTTACCGATCAGGCCACTGCCGCTCAAGCTCAACTCGCCTTCACCGTTTTCTTTGTGTTTTCACTCAGCTGTCGTGGGCTCGTCGCCTGGCGATCTCCGATCTTTCACAAAGGGGTCATCTATGCAATTTCCGGTCTTTTGACGATCACGGGACTCACCTTTATAGTTGTCGGCCACTCCTTCATGCTCTTTCTCGTTGGCATGGTCATCCTCGGCATCCCGCACGGGGTTATCTTTCCTCTCGTGCTATCGGCGCTGTCTAGTTCACTGCCGGCTGATCAACTACCGCGGGCAAATTCGCTGCTCATGGGTTCAAGCAACATAGTAGGCATCATCGCTCCGTTCATCCTCGGAGTCGTCGCGGCTGCCACCTCCTATCGTTTCATGATGGGAACGGTCCTCATACCCGTGGTCCTGGTCTTCGTGATCTTCGTCGTAATAGTTGGATTGATGCGCACGCAACACCGACCGGTCACCCAATCAGCTCCCTGAGGTTGCCTCCGCTAGACCACGTGGGCGATAACTCAAGCTTTGGGTACACTCCTTCACGCCTGCAATCCTCCGTAGTACTACCGAACGCACTCGGGCAGCGCAAACCCGGTTAGGTTGCGTCTACTAAGGTAGGACCCGTGCAACAGCTTTCCACGACTGCCGCCTGCGATCTCACCGAGGATAAACATGCACACTAGTCAACCTCTACCCACTGAGTACGAGCGCATCGTTGCGCAACTCTCCCGGACGCTCCGGTCTGAAAGAGCTAACAGAAGGTTATCTCGCTACGAGCTAGCCCAACGAGCCCAGCTCTCCGAGCGCTACCTTGCCCAGCTCGAGTCCGGAGTTGCTAATCCGTCGTTGACTGTCCTCACTCGTCTCGCGGAGGCCCTCAACCTCAGCCTGTTGCAGCTGCTCGATATAGCCGCGCTTGTTACCCCGACGCAGGCAGAGTACCTCATCGAACGACTACAGTCTCGCGTTGCTACTCGCCATCTTGGTATCGCCCTTGTTGGACTTCGCGGAGCGGGCAAGACAACCCTTGGTCGACTGTTAGCAGATCGGCTCGATTGGAAATTCTTTCGCCTCACCGAACTGATCACCGAGCGCACCCAGATACCGCTCGACGAGCTCTTCTCACTCGGTGGCGACGCTGCCTTCAGGCGGCTGGAACTCGAAACTCTACAACAACTCATCGACACTAGCGATGACCAGTTCGTTATCGAGATCGGCGGCGGACTTGTCACCAACCGGCCAGCCTACGAGCTCCTGCGTCGCCACTGGATTACCATATGGCTATCAACATCGCCCGAGGAGCACATGGAACGAGTCATTGCCCAGGGCGATGTACGCCCAATGCATGGCAATGCCCGCGCAATGGATGAATTACGCGCCATTCTAAACGAGCGGACCCCCTTCTATGAAGCAGCCGAGCTCCACCTATCCACCTCCAACCAGCAGTTAGAAGCCTCGTTGAACGCGCTCGAACAACTAGTACGTCAACATTTGGCCGCAGACGGCCGATATCAACACCCGCCTACGTCATTCGGACGCGCGGACGGAACGGAGGAGACTCACCTCAGTTAATGTTGACTTAATCTGCACAATAATGCATGTAATGCAAGACAACCTCGAGCTCGTTTTGCAGTATAGTGCAAGTGTGCCAAGTCACTCGGGAGAGTGGAAGACTGATGCTCCTGACAGGGAACCATAACTTGCCCTAAGGAAGGTGTCATCGTAAAAGGGGGATGCGACATGCGTATCGAAGAGCGAGAAGCGATGCCAATCGAGGACTGGTTGGCAGCCTTGCCAAAGGTTTACAACATTGCCGATAGACTCCTAGCCAACTCACAACTGCTTCCCGCCACCAAGAGGGCAGTTATAGATGCCGATGGGTCCTACTCATATCTGGAGGTTCAAGATCTAGTTCTCCGAGCGGCAACCGCCCTCAGAGAATTAGGACTTGAACCAGAAGACCGCCTGCTCCTCATCATCGGGGATACGATACTTTTCCCAACACTTTTTCTGGGCGCGATACGCGCTGGCATTGTCCCTATCCCACTCAACCCTCTGCTGTCCGAGGAGGACTTCAGGTACATCATCGAGGACTCGCGCGTCAAAGCTATCATCGCCGCTAGCCACGATACGGATAAGATCAACCACGCGGCGAGCACGGCGGCGCGTATCAAATGGATCGAGTATGACAATGGCCTGAACGGCCCTGGGATTGGTGCTCGCATCCTGGCGGCCTCCCCGTATCAGCTACCTGTGGCGACCGTCGCCGACGAGATAGCCTTCTGGCTCTACTCGTCGGGATCGACGGGTCGGCCGAAAGGAGTTCGCCATCTCCATCGCAACGTCGCCGTCACCATCGAGTGCTTTGCAGAACGCGTCCTTGGCCTCCGATCGACCGACGCAGTCTTCTCTGCCGCCAAGCTCTTCTTCGCCTACGGACTCGGCAACGGGCTTACCTTCCCATTCGGGGTTGGAGCCAGTGCTATATATCTCAATGAACGTCCAACACCCGACTCGGTCATAGACCTCATGGAAACCACGCACCCGACGGTTTTCTGCGGTGTCCCGACCCTCTTCGCCTCTTTGCTCGCCAGTCCTAGAGCCGCGGAACTTGCAGATCTTGGGCTTCGAATCTGCACTTCAGCCGGCGAGGCGCTACCTCCCGAGATCGGACGCCGCTTCGAAGACCTGACTGGCGCTCCCATCATCGATGGTCTTGGCTCAACCGAGATGCTCCACATTTTTCTGGCTAATCGTCCTGGTCAGATACGCTACGGATCGAGTGGCGTACCAGTGCCAGGTTACGAGGCCCAGCTACTAGACGAGAATGGCTCGGTTGTGACCCTTCCAGATACCATCGGTGAACTCGTAGTGCGTGGGTACTCAGCTGCCGATGGTTATTGGAATCAGCGTGACAAATCGCTAGCCACCTTTAGGGGACACTGGACACACACCGGCGACAAGTATCTAAGAGACGACGACGGTTTCTACTACTACGCCGGTCGTTCCGACGACATGATGAAGGTCAGTGGGAACTGGGTTTCACCATTTGAGGTTGAGTCTGCGCTCATAGCTCATCCAAAGGTTCTCGAGGCCGCCGTCGTCCCGTGGAAGGACACTGACACACTGATAAAACCCAAGGCTTATGTCGTGCTTCAACCTAAGGTTGTCGCCACCACCGAGCTAACCGTCGAACTCCAGGCCTTTGTCAAGGAACAAGTTTCACCTTGGAAGTATCCACGATGGATTGAGTTCGTCGAGGAACTCCCAAAAACCGCTACCGGCAAAATCCAGCGCTTCAAACTTCGAGAATCGTGAGCACGCTATCGACGCTTCATCACGATACCGCAACCCTCGAAGTTGCCGGTTGGATGCCCAGCGGTGAGCTGCGTGGGGATCTCGAGATTGTTCTTCTACACGAGGGGTTAGGGTGCGTCGCGATGTGGAAACAGTTCCCACAACAATTGGCTGACCGCATCGGAGTTCGAGTCGTTGCCTATTCACGGGCAGGTTACGGTGGTTCAAGTAGCGTCGAACTGCCACGACCTCTCGACTACATGCAGCGCGAGGCTGACGAGGTACTGCCAAGTTTGTTAGCCAAACTCTCTCCTAGGCCCAGGGTTATCGTTGGCCACTCAGACGGGGCCACTATTGCGTTAGCCTATGCCGGTTCGCATCGAGATGAGCTCCTAGCTGGTGTCGTCGCGATCGCTCCCCACGTGATCACAGAGGACGTCACGATCGCATCGATCGAACGCGCTAAATATGACTTCCTGCAAGGTGATCTCGCCCAAAGACTGGCACGCTACCACGGTGCTAATCTATCCACCGCTTTTTGGGGTTGGAACGACGTTTGGCTCGACCCTGACTTCCGTACCTTCTCTATCCTCGACCGGCTTGACAACATCGATATTCCACTGCTCGTCATACAGGGTACCGAGGATAACTATGGAAGCATGACCCAGCTAGAGCTGATCCAATCAAGGGTTCCGTCGGCGGTCATCGCCCCCATCGATGGAGCAAACCACTCCCCTCATCTCAGCCATCCAAACTATGTCATGAGCCGACTTGAAAACTTTTTCGAGCGTGAGATCTGCGTACCCTCCTCAACGAGCGAGAGGAACGAGCAATGACACCAGCCAGTGACCACCTTGGACATGCAATATATTGCAGTTCAAACTATCTTATCGGTAATTATACTGCACTCAAGGAGAAGCGATGATTGACCTACGCACCCACCCAGACCGCTACCACCATTGGACACTCAAAATCGGCGGTCGACAAGCGGAGCTGGTCTTGAATGTCGATGAGCATGAGACGATAGGCGATGGGTACGAGCTCAAAATGAACTCCTATGACCTGGGGGTAGATATCGAACTCGCAGATGCCTTAGAGCGGCTACGGTTCTCACACCCGGAGATCACCACAGTGCTGGTCAGGTCAGCCAAGGATCGTGTCTTCTGTGCAGGAGCTAACATCGGAATGCTCGCCGGCGCCTCTCATCAGCACAAGGTGAACTTCTGCAAATTCACCAACGAAACAAGGCTCTTTCTAGAAGATACACCGGCTCACTTCATCGCCATCGTAGAGGGAACGGCAGCAGGCGGTGGGTACGAACTTGCCTTGAGCTGCGACACCATCGTTCTAGTCGACGACGGCTCCGCCTCGGTTTCACTTCCTGAGGTTCCGCTGCTCGCCGTCCTACCCGGAACGGGCGGACTAACTCGGCTCACCGACAAGCGCAAAGTCCGTCGAGATAGAGCCGACTATTTTTGCACACTAGAGGAGGGAGTGCGCGGCCATCGTGCCAAAGAGTGGAATCTGGTCGACTATGTGGTCCCTCGCTCCGGTCTCCCGAGTCTTCTCGATTCACTAACGCCCTCCATCGATGAACCCCACCAACGTCATGTGACAGGCATCGTCCTCAATGAGCTCACCCGAGAACTCACCGCAGACTCGATCGACTACACACATATTCACGCGCACTTCGACCGCGCCAACGGTGTCGCGAATATAACCATCCAGGGACCGGATGTCACCCCAGAAACACCAGCTGAACTCCTTGCCGAAGGTGACGCTTCCTGGTTGATCGCTACCGCCCGTGAATTCAATGATCTCATTTGTCATCTACGCTTCAACGAGCCAACGCTTGGAACCCTACTCTTGACTACCCAAGGAGACCACACGGTCGCGCAGCACTATATCGAGGCCATCGAACTCTGGCGCGACGAGTGGATAGTTGATGAAGGGCTTGCCCTTTGGAGTCGCACGCTTGCAAGACTCGATCTAACATCGCGATCGCTCATCACCGCTGTCGACTCCAACAGCTGTTTTGTGGGACCACTCGCCGAGCTCGTTTTTGGTGCCGACCGTTCGTTCTATCTTGACGATGGAGACGCAAGGCTGACGGTTAGTCGAATCAACCTTGACGCCTTTCCAATGATGAATGGGATTTCGCGCTTAGCTTCACGCTTCTGGGGAGAGCCAACCCGCTTGGAGGAGCTGACGGCGGTGTTGAATCAGGCGCTTGATGCCCAAACGGCGGAGCATCTCGGTCTTGTCACATTCATCCCAGATGCATTCGACTGGGATGATGAGCTTCGACTTGCCCTCGCTGGACGCAACTCCTTCTCACCTGATGCTCTCAGCGCTATGGAGGCGAACCTCCGATTTGTCGGCCCCGAGACCATGGCCACAAAGATCTTCGGCCGCCTGAGCGCGTGGCAAAACTGGGTCTTCAACCGACCCAATGCGGTAGGCCCAGAAGGAGCACTGCAGCGTTACGGCACGGGGCTCACGGCAAGCTTCCAACGAGAAAGGATCTGAAATGGAACTCATCGATTACGACGCACAAATACCCAACAACGTCTCGCTAGCGAGCGACGAACGCCTCAAACGAGCACTCGAACAGTGGTATCCAGGCTACCTCAACTGGTGGAATCAGATGGGGCCGAACGGCTTTTCCGAGTCAGAGGTCTACCTGCGTACCGCTACGGGTGTCGACCCCAAAGGTTGGGCACAGTTCCAGTACGTGAAGATGCCAGAGTACCGTTGGGGTATTTTTCTTGCCCCAGGTGATCCCGAACGTCGTATCGGTTTTGGTGAACATCTCGGTGAACCGGTATGGCAAGAGGTGCCAGGTGAATACCGCGCAATGCTCCGTCGCCTGCTGGTAGTGCAAGGCGACACCGAGCCCGCCAGTGTCGAGCAGCAACGCCATCTAGGTGCCACCGCTCCCTCACTCTATGACCTTCGCAACCTCTTTCAAGTCAACGTAGAGGAGGGACGTCATCTCTGGGCGATGGTCTACCTCCTCCAGCGTTACTTCGGACGAGATGGCAGGGAAGAGGCTGAAGCCCTCCTGACCCGGCGCTCCGGTGACGAAGATCGCCCTAGAATGCTCGGCGCTTTCAATGAAGATACCCCCGACTGGCTATCGTTTTTTATGTTCACCTTCTTCACCGACCGCGATGGCAAGTATCAGCTCGAAGCCCTAGCACAATCCGGGTTCGACCCTCTGGCGCGTACGACTCGATTCATGCTTACCGAAGAGGCCCACCATATGTTTGTCGGCGAAAGCGGCATCGGTCGTGTCATCGAAGCAACCGTCAATGCGATGAAGGCATCCGCAATCGAGGACCCCTATGACACCGACCGAATCCGTGCACTCGGGGTGATCGACCTACCAACGTTGCAGCGCTACCTAAACTTCCACTTCTCGGTTAGCCTGGATCTCTTTGGAGCAGAGGCCTCGTCCAACGCCGCGAACGCCTTCGCTGCAGGGCTAAAAGGCCGGTTCAATGAGCACAAAATCGACGACGACCACCAGCTTGCCTCGGCTACCTACCCCGTGCTTCGCCGCGACGGTGATAACATCGTGGCTCGCGATGAGCCAGCCCTCACGGTCTTAAACGCGCGCCTCAGAGATGACTACGCCAATGACTGTACCAACGGTGTAAAGAGATGGAATAAAGCAATCGAGAGGTCGAGCATTCAATTCCAACTCAGCTTGCCCCACCTCGGCTTCCACCGTCGTGTCGGCGAGTTTCAGATGATGCCCATCGACCCCGATGGCCATATTGCGCCATCAACAGCCAGCTTCGACGACTTTACTGCGGAATACCTACCAACCGCCGCAGACCGTAGCTACATCAACTCACTAATGCAACCAGTCTATGATCGCGGAACTTATGCGAGTTGGATCGCAGCACCCAAGGTCGCCATCGACAACAAGCCCGGGGATTTTGAGTTCGTTCGCCTGCACGCATGACCATCACCTCTGGCCTCCTAAGGCAACATCTGATCGACCCCGAGGTCTGTATTCGCTGCAATACCTGCGAAGAGACCTGTCCTATCGATGCGATCACTCACAACGACGACAACTACGTCGTTGATCCCAACATCTGCGCATCCTGCGGTGACTGTTTGGGACCGTGCCCAACGGGTGCCATTGATTCATGGCGGATCGTAACCACTCCTCACCCAATCGAAGCGCAGTTGGGTTGGGATCTGCTGCCCGACGACGCCGAGGAGGTGGTTGACCAAGAGCACGAGTTCTCCTTAACCGACAACGACGTGCAGGCACTCCTCGATGTCGCTCATCAATCCGCACCTAGAGCCGTCGCCCCGGCGAGCGCAAGTGCACCACACCTTAACATCGCCACTCGGCGCTCACCGATGACCGCCACCGTGACTGGGAACTACCGAATCACGGCGGCTAACACCGAGTCCGACGTGCATCATATAGTTCTCGATCTCGGAGCTCAGGCCTTCCCAATCCTCGAGGGGCAGAGCGTGGGGGTCATCCCACCTGCATCCACCGATACCTCACAGAACTCGGTCATTCGACTGTATTCTGTCTGTTCACCACGTGATGGTGAACGCCCAGCCCACAACAATCTTGCTCTCACCGTCAAGAGGGTGGCAGACAATGGGCATGGTCAGCCGGGACTGGTCTCAAACTACCTCTGTGATCTCAGCAAAGGCGATGAGGTCGTGTTGGTAGGACCCTTTGGCGACTCCTTCTTGATGCCCACCGACCCAGCAAGCAATCTAATCATGATCTGCACGGGGACTGGCTCCGCACCCTTCCGCGCTATGACTGAATACCACCGCCGACACCTTCCAGCTGGACCCGGCAGACTAATGCTCTTCTTTGGTGCTCGCACTCGCGCCGAACTACCCTATTTTGGACCTCTCATGCAGCTAAAACCCTCCCTCATCGACATCGAGCTATGCCTTTCTCGAGAGCCCGAGCTACCTAGTCGCCACGTTCAAGATGGTCTTCGTGATCGCATTGAAGATCTATGCGAACTCCTGAATCAAGACCAAACCTATCTTTATCTGTGCGGGGTTAAGGGGATGGAGAACTCGGTTCGCTCGGTGCTAGCTGAAACGATTGAAGACTGGGGCGCACGCGAACTGAGGCTCACGGCAGAGGGTCGTCTGCACATCGAGACCTATTAGTTGCCACCGGATCAAGGAGACTACTAGATCATCGCGAACAGTGTGGAGCGACTTGTTCATGCCAGGCCATGTTCGGAACATGGTCTCCGTCAGCCGACCTCAGCGAATCAGAAGCTCTGCGACTCGGTATGCAAGATCGAGGGATTGGCGTGCATTCAACCGCGGGTCACAGATGGTGTCGTAAGCGCGGGAAAGCTCCTCCTCCAGCACCTCTTCTCCACCGCCTAGACACTCGGTGACATCCTGGCCGGTTAGTTCTATATGAATCCCTCCTGGCCAGGTGCCAAGGCGCCGGTGCACCTCAAAAAAACCAGAGATCTCATCCATGATGTCTTCAAAGTCGCGTGTCTTGTACCCAGCCTCGGACAGGAAGGTATTCCCATGCATGGGGTCACAGAGCCAGACAACGGGATGGCCCGCATCCCTGACAGCGGTGACCAAATCACCCAGCTTGTCCCGAACCGCACCGCGTCCCATCCGAGCCACCAGCATCAACCTGCCTGGTTCCCGATCTGGATCCAGCTCCCTACACACGTCGAGTAGATCGCTAATGCCCATCGAAGGCCCAACCTTGACTCCAATAGGATTGGCTACGCCACTCGCGAACCGCACATGGGCACCTTTCGGATCACGAGTCCGATCGCCAATCCAGAGTTGATGAGCGGAGAGGTCGTAGAAACGTTGTGACGCCGGATCCAATCGGGTTAGAGCTGCCTCATAGCCAAGCAACAACGCTTCATGCGAGGTCCAGAGCGTGATCTGGTGCAGAACCTCCTCCTTAGAAAGATCGATACCGCAAGCGGCCATAAAGTGTAGGGCGCGCTCTATCTCCGCCGCTATGCTCTCGTAACGTTCGCCCTCCGGCGAGGATGCAACAAAATCCTGATTCCAGCTATGCGCGCGAGAGAGGTCAGAAAATCCACCTTCAGTCAGCGCCTTAACCGTAGAAACAGTGGCGCGCGAGAGGTCGTAAGCGGTTAACATACGCTGCGGATCGGGACGACGGGCCTCGAGGGTTGGTCTATCGTCATGGACGATATGACCTCGAAAGACCGGTATCTGCACTCCGTGATGGACTTCGGTCTCCGAGGATCTCGGTTTTGCGTACTGTCCAGCGATGCGACCGATCTTAACGACCGACACACCAGAAGAGTAGGTGAGCACCACCGCCATCTGAAGAATGACACGTAGCTTGGCCCGAATGGTGGCTGCCGAATGATCATTAAATGACTCAGCACAGTCACCTGCCTGAAGCACAAACGCTTTACCATGGGCGGCTCTCGCGAGTCCACGCTTGAGCGAGTCGATCTCTCGGGGAAAAACCAAGGGGGCGCGCAAGCTTAGCTCTCGTCGAACAGCATCAAGCTCGTCCCGACTGTGCCATGTTGGTTGCTGAGCTATCGGGTAGTTCTGCCAATCCCACGGATCCCACTGCAGCGACATTTCAACCTCCTATGGTCAGTCTAAGTGACAGGAACCCACCCGACGGTTCGCCCTCTGCACGTACTCACCAGTAAGATTGCATAGCAACGCATTCGCGCAGTGGAGGAGCGTACCAGAATGAAGCGAGACCAGGTCGCTCACCAGTTAATGATGGACCAGCCATGCGGCTAGGAGTATTCGGTGGAACGTTCGATCCGATCCATATCGGGCACCTTGTTGCCGCCCAAAATGCGATGCATGCCGCCAAACTAGACCGGGTGCTGTTTATCGTCGCAAACCAGCCATGGCAAAAAGAAGGCACGAGAGAGGTTACCGACGCCCACTTACGTTATTTGGTGGTGACTCAAGTTCTAGAGTCCATTCCAGGACTTGACGCTAGCGATATCGAGATTAGACGTGGGGGACTGTCGTATTCGGTAGATACACTTATTGAGCTCAACACCGCCCACCCTGATTATGAACTCTTTCTAGTCGTAGGAGCAGACGCTGCTCTGCAGATGCCGACCTGGGAGCGAGCTGAAGAACTCTCGAGACTAGCACGCCTAGTAATCGTCAATCGTTATGGTTATCCCACCATCGACAACGTCCTAGATTTTGACGAACCCATCCTTGCCGAGATGCCATGGCTCGACATCTCCTCAACCGACTTGCGCGAGAGGGTGCGCGATCATCGACCACTCCAATTTCTACTACCGGAGACCGCTATAGACGCCATCGAGGTCCACTCGCTCTACCGCGGTGATGAAGTCATCAACTGATGCACTGAACGGGTCCTCCCTCATTATCCACTAAAATGGATTGTGCCTGGGATCGAAAGCACGATCGGGACGGTAATGTCCTTGCAGATTGGAACACTACGCATGGCCGCACGCATCCACGAATCAAATGATCGCTACGAGACTATAGAAACCTGCAACAGTCTGTGGGTTTTCGAGGCACAAGAAAGAAGGTTTTTGCGGCTGCCGCGGACACACCCCCTCCCTAGCTCGTATTCACTGCTGCCTGAATCGGCATGGGAGCACTATGAGTCGCTCACGCTCGACCCCGTATCCGGCGAGTTCATCGTCCGCCTCACAGCTGACGGTTCGCGAGTGTTGCGATCACAGCGACACAAGCAACCCTGTCCAATCTGCTCTGCAGAGGTCGACCTCTCCGTAACTCGCGAGATCGGGACCATCGAACTATCTCTTCTAGACGGCACGTCTTTAGAACCCGATGCATAGTGAGAAAATCTGTTCAGCTGATCTACCCCTTGGCCAGCGTGCTGCGGGTAGGATGAAGTTACCGTGAAGCATGATCTACGACCAGGGCAAAAATTAGGGATAGAGATCTACCCCGGCCCCAACCCCCACACCGAACGCAAAAGCATCGATGTCGACCCACTTGAGTTGACTATGTTTCTTGCCCAGGTGGCCACAGACAAATCAGCAAGTGATGTTCTAGCGATCGATATCGGGAATATCTCTAGCTTTGCTAGCTACTTCCTCATCTTGACTGCCTCAAACGTAAGACTGCTGCACTCGGTCGTCGATGAGCTTCGAGATCGAGCACGCGACGAATATGGACTGCACGTCCGAGTCGAGGGCGATCGGAGTGAAGAGTGGATACTGCTAGATTTTGGATCGCTGATCGTCCACTGCTTCTCCGCTGAGGCTCGCGAGTTTTATCAACTTGAACGCCTCTGGTCTGATGCAGCTCACCTTGACATACCAGCTCCAACAGGTGCTCCTAAATAACCACACGGCGACTGGACCCTAGCTCTAGGTTGACTGGTATTATCGCTGTGTCCTGGCGCCTCTGCGCGCGAGCGCATTCCGATCGCGAGGGTCAATGCGGCGGTACAGAATCGGAAGCGCTGCCTTACATCAGGTCAACATTGCCAAAGTGAGAATCAAGCGGATTGCTAGCAACGAATGAGGGTGTTCGTCTCAGCAGTCTCTAACCCGATCGCTAACCGATGATCTAGCTCAATGTGGAACGCCAGCGTTCCTAGCACGCACTGCAGTTAGCGAGTTGGGCTCCGCCATTAACCCCATGCATCGAAGCAGGTGAGATAAGTAGTGATCTAGTTGAGCCTGGGTAAGTAGTGGTCAAGTTTGACCAGCTTAGATCCTCACTGCTCCACCCACTCATTGCCAATAGTGAGTAGATCCCACCTCATCTGAGGCTGAGTAGCATTTAGTCGTCTTGTTCTTCAGGGGAGAGATCAGTGATATCGGAACCAACCGTCTCAAGCTTCGCAAGGTAGCGGTATAAGCCGATTACCGAAGGTTGAATCGAGTCGATCAACTCCTCGGCGAAACCGTCCTGGTTCTCCTCGAGAGCATCGAGCCCCTCCTCGGTGCCAAAGACGACGAACGGTAACATGAGATTGACGGCCTCATCGTCATCGGCTAGCGTCGAGAACGCCTCAGGGAACAGATCAGTGGCTAGCAAAAACCCGGCACACCACTCAACAGGCGATATCTCTTCGAGTTCCTCGTCGCCATCCATCTCAACGATAGAGTCAAAGATCGGTAAAAACTCCTCTGGGCGTGTGCGAATCACCTCTCGCGCAACCTGAGCATGGCGCGCCATGAAGTCAACTATGACTGGGTCTATGATCTCGTCTTCGCGTATCACTCCAAGTGCGAGTTCAAGCCACTCATCCTGCTCTACTCCAATAGGAGCCACAGCGAGGCCTGCGACAAAGCCGTCGAAGGCGGTAAGCGTCAATCGCTCAGGAGGAGCCTCTGGATCATCAAGAAACTCAGCAAGAGCGTCGAGCTCCTCTTCGGTCAATTGGTCAGTCAAAGCTTGCTCCCGTCATCAGTTCTATCATGCAACCCGCAAACACGTCATTGGGATAACCGTAGCTGGCCACCAGCTCAGGCTAGCCGGTATCAGGTTTCGGATCGCCATGTGTCCCTATAGACTAACTGCCGACCAGTTCGAACGTTGGCTCTCTATTTTGGTGCGCCTTCGATTCGTCCCAGATTTATCCGCTGAAGGGAGCCAATATGCGCTTTGCCACCGTCGATTTCCAAGGTTCACCACGAGCGGCGATAGATTTTGGAAGCCACTACCGTGTAACTCCATTTCAGGATCTCTCCGAGGCTCTCCGTGAACTAGATGGAGACATCGCAGCGCTAGCAGATATCAGCGAGTTCGAGACCATCGACGCAGGCGAAGCCATTCTGTATGCCACAACCAAAACCCCACACAAGATCATCTGCCTTGGGCTGAATTTCACAGACCACGTGGCAGAGATGCTCCATGACCGACCCGCGTTTCCTACATTGTTTGCCAAATACGCACTCACGCTGACCGACCCGTACGCAGCAATCGTAAAACCTGAAGCCTCTAACGCCATGGATTGGGAGGTCGAGATCGGAGTGGTCATTGGCAAGCCGGCAAGAGATGTATCACTCGAGCATGCTCTTGACCATGTGGCTGGTTACACGGTAGTCAATGACGTCTCCTTCCGTGATTTCCAGAACCGAACCAGCCAGTTTCTTCAAGGGAAAATATTCGAACGGACTACCCCAGTTGGACCATGGCTAGTGACTCGTGACGAGGTCGATGACGCCAATGACCTCGCCATGACGCTGACAGTAAATGGTGAGCTCATGCAAAGCGGACGAAGCTCGCAGATGATCTTTGGCATCGCAGAGACGATTGTATATCTCTCGCGGATTCTCACACTAGAACCCGGCGACTTGCTTAGCATGGGAACTCCCTCAGGAGTCGGCGCCGGCCGTACCCCTCAGAGATTTCTTGTCCCCGGTGAGGTTATGGAATCGAGTGTTGAAGGCATCGGCGTATTGACCAACCGCATCATCTCCACTGGGTCGTCTACAAGCTGACAGGAGACGATGCTGTCGAGCCCAAGCACGACATCAGTCTCGTCGCCGTCAACCTCTGTCAACCACATGGTGGGGTGGACCCCACCTGCAACACTCAACAGCCTCCCCAACAGATGCTGCTCGCCGACCATGAGCACATCCATACGTCTATCCAGAAAACGACGAACGCTTTGTGGTTGTAACGGTCCCATTGCCACCTCCTAGTCGATCTCTCGGCAAGTCAGCATCGATCTTTACACAATGTTCATGGTCACGAATTTTTTTATTGAACATTTGTTGGATGTATTCGCTTAATAGTTGGACCGCGACTGACGATAGAGGGTAACATAACTACCGTCGATTCACCGTTGCCTGGGGGTATCATGTTCAGACACGGCCTTAAAACTAGCCTACGCTCGTTGGCCATAAGCCTCATACTCGTTCTCGCCGCTATCGCGATCCCACAAGCACAGGGGAGGACAACTAGCACATCGCTTCCGCCCTCCCACCTCACCAGCACGACTACCGCGAGTGCTGGTTATCTGCTCGCAGGTGCCGATGGCTCGGTCTATGGTTTTGGTACACAAACCTATGGATCCACCTACTCAGATGGCATCACCGGTCTCTCTGGATCCCATCCGCTCAACGCCCCTATCGTTGGCATGGCTGCTACCTCCAACGGTGGCGGTTACTGGATGGTCGGTAAAGATGGCGGGGTTTTTAACTTTGGGAATGCCACCAACTATGGATCAACCTATACCTATGGCATCACCGGTCTCTCTGGATCCCATCCACTCAACGCTCCTATCGTTGGCATGGCTGCTACCCCAAATGGCAAGGGCTACTGGCTCGTGTCCGCTGACGGTGGGGTTTTTAACTTTGGGAATGCTCGCTTCTATGGATCAACCTATACCTATGGCATCACCGGTCTCTCTGGATCCCATCCACTCAACGCCCCTATCGTTGGCATCGTTCCGACAGCTAACGGGCAGGGTTACTGGTTAATCGCGGCTGACGGTGGGGTCTTCGACTTTGGGAACGCAGGATTCTACGGCTCCACCTATACCTATGGCATCACCGGTCTCTCTGGATCTCATCCACTCAACGCCCCTATCGTTGGCATGGCTGCTACCTCCAACGGTGGCGGTTACTGGATGGTCGCGGCCGACGGTGGGGTCTTCGACTTTGGGAACGCAGGATTCTACGGCTCCACCTACTCAGACGGACTTACGGGTTTGAGTGGATCGCACCCCTTGAATAAACCGGTGGTTGGCATGACGGTCACCCCTGGAGGCCACGGCTACTGGCTCGTCGCCGCTGACGGTGGGGTCTTTAACTTCGGGTCTGCCCCATTCTTAAATTCGCTCGGAAGCCAGAAGATACCGGCCCCGATCGTGGCGATGGTGATGGTTCCACAAATACATGGGTATGACGTCTCCAACTGGAACTGCCAAGATCTTCCTAACTCGCCACAGGGGCTCATGTTCGTAGAGACCAACGGCTACCCCTTCAGCTTCGACTACGCACCCCCGAACAGCCCATCATGTGGAGTACCTTCGGGTGGTATCTCTCAAGGCCTCATGGCCGCCCTCCAGATCGCAGGGAACGCCACCCAACCCTTCGTGTACCTCGGTGACAACCCGAGCCCAAGCAACGCTAACCCTGCTGTCACCGACTTCGTTCCGAGTGGGTGTGCGAACAACAGCACCGACGTGGGTCTCGCAGCGGTTGGCACCTCGCTGCCCGGTTGGAACTCAACTACTTGCCAGTACGACGAACCCACCGCAACCGGTACCTTCGCCAACACTCCAGTAACTACCCAAGGCTGCCAACTCTACGTGGATGCTGGACACTCATGCGCGGCTCCAGGTGCGAACTTCAACTTTGGTTGGCAACAGGCGATCTTTGCCTACGACACCGCAACACTCAATGCCAACGCTGCCAACCTTCCCTCCATCGTTCGCAATACCTGGTGGCTAGATATAGAGAGCGGCGGAAGCTGGACCGGCAACGGCGCTCACAACTACGACGCCATCCTGGGTTCGATAGCCGCGCTAGAGTCGCTCGGAGTCGCTAATGTCGGCTTCTACTCAACGAACTACCAATGGTCACAGATCACTGCCGGTGCGCCCAACGGAGCAGCACTGCCCTCGGGCTCCCCGCTATGGGTGCCCGATCCAGGAGCCAGCCCCGCATCTGTCTGCTCTGGAACTGCAGGCTATAGCTATGCACCCTTCGGTGGGGGCACTATCCGCTACGTCCAGTACGGTACCACGAGCCAGTTTGGTGGAGCAGTGGATGAGGACGCTAGTTGCTAGAGGACCTGTTCGACAAAGTGCTCTAGTTGGCGCAGGGTGCGACACTCGACCACCGCGCTACACCAAGGGGAGTAGTGGCCCAAAGCTGAGTCACCGGTATTCCAGTAGCCCTGCGGCTCGGGATTCAACCAATAGGTCGCCTTCGCTCGCTCGGCGAAGGCTCGAAAGTGATCTGCCTCTGGTTCATGATAGTTAGACCGTGCATCACCACAGATCACCACGGTAGTCGATGGCGAAATAGCTGACCCGTAGCGCTCATCGAAGTGACGAAATGTCGCTCCATAATCTGAGTGTCCTACTAAACCGACCACCTTGGCGGACTGCGCCACGCCGCGCAGCGCGGCTTCGATATCCTGATCTCCAGCGAGAAGCTCGGTAACCTCATCTACCTCATCTATAAATGCAAAACTTCTGAGCCGCCGCAACTCATGCGAGAGTGCGAACAAAAGCTGCATGGTAAAGCGCGCGAATGATGCCACCGACCCGGAGACATCAGCCAACAGCACCACCTCCGGACGCATAGGTCGATCATCACGAGTAATCGGATCAAGCGGAATGCCACCAGTAGATAACGACCGCCGAATAGTCGCCCTAAAGTCGAGTCGGCCCACATTCCGAGCTCGGTGACGGCGTTCAAGCTTTGCAGTAAGTTTGACAGCCAGTGGCGTGACTATACGCCGCAACTCCCGAAGTTCCTCTCGTGAGGCGTGCATGATCTCCACATCCTCCGGCAAGTGGAGGCCAAGCGTGCGTGCCACCTCTGCAGCTCCTCTGGCCTCGACAATACGCGACAACACCTCCCGATCTATAGTCTGACTCAGCTCCTTGAGCCGCTGAGAGGCTTGAAAGTCGGGGTCATCAAAGACGGAGGTCGCCTCCCCCTCTTGACGAGTCGCCAGACCTGCCAGAAGCTCAAAACGCAGACGATCGAGGTCAAGAGCTCTAGAGGTTCGATACGCATAATAGACGCCCGAGACTGGCCGCTCCGGTGAGACACCAGCAAAACGCTCGACAGCCTGACCTACCAGCTCGTTGAGTCGCTGATAATCCTCGGACAACAATGCATCCCGAATCGCAGCTCCCAGATCGTCGTCCTCCACCGACGAGTCCAGATGCGACCCAGCAGCGAAGAATACATCGAAGAGCCGATTAAATATAGTCAGCGACGACTGCTCCTTGATCAAGGTGACTGCCAATGCTGCTCGCACCACATCCCTGTCTAGGAGATCTATAGTCATCAACGCTGAAGCAGCGTCGATGACCGAAGACGGGCCAAGGGAAACCCCCGCAGACCGCAAGGCGTAGACGAAAGCGAGCAGAGTTGTCAGCAGCACATTAGCTCCGTGTCAAGAGTTCCTTGGCGGCTCTCTCGATATCGGCGCGATTTTTCAACAAGATGGGGAGTGTCGACGCCATCACCTCGTCATCAAGGGCCTGGACCGAGAGAGCCAGCAGTGAACGAGCCCAATCTAGCGTCTCTGAAATAGAGGGACTCTTTTTGAGATCCAAAGAACGCAGCCGTGCAACGACCGAGACTAGCCGATCTGCAAGCTCCTCCTCGATCTCAGGAATGGCAGCACATACTATATCCCGCTCGCGAGCTTGACTAGGATAGTCGAGGTATAGGTAGAGCGCTCTTCGCTTCAGTGCCTCCGAGAGTTCGCGCATACCATTGGAGGTCAAAATAACGATAGGCTTGGAGGTCGCCGTCACCGTCCCCAACTCAGGAACAGTTACCTGAAACTCCGCCAGGACCTCGAGGAGCAGCGCCTCAGTCTCGATCTCGAGCCGGTCTACCTCGTCTATCAACAATATCTTCTCAGTCGTTCCACGTAGCGCTGCCAGCAAGGGTCGCTCCAAGAGGAACTCCGATGAAAAAATCGACTGTACCTCCTGCTCAGCATGCGCCTGAAGGGCGAGCAGTTGCTTGCGGTAATCCCATTCGTACAATGCGCGCGACTCATCCAGACCCTCATAGCACTGAAGTCGAATCAACTCTAGCGAAAACGCCCGTGCCAAAGCCTTGGCGAGCTCGGTTTTACCGGTTCCAGCAGGTCCTTCAACCAAGATGGGTTTCGAAAGCTTGGTAGCGAGGAAGACGGTCGTGGCGATCTCTGTACTCGGCAGGTAGCCAACCTGCGAGAGTGCATCAGAGACCTCCTCTTGACTTTGAAGAAACAACACCACTCCAGGCTAGTGACGAACCTGCCCCTCCCCTTCGATCACTATCTTGGTGGTGGTAAGCTGCTCAATACCCATCGGACCCCGCGCGTGCAGCTTCTGAGTGCTGATCCCGATCTCAGCGCCCATTCCAAGCTGGCCACCGTCAACGAACCGAGTTGAAGCGTTGACCAAGACACACGCTGCATCAACCTCACGCTCAAAGCATTGTGCGTTAGCAAAGCTTTCAGTGATGATCGCCTCTGAATGGCCAGAGCTAAACCGCCGAATATGATCTATCGCCTCATTCAAGCTGTCAACGACCCGCACCGCCAGAATGAGGTCCAAAAATTCACGAGCGTAGTCCTCCTCGGTCGCCTCCAATGCACGTTCACAGATTTGCCTTGTACGCTCATCGCCGCGAAGCTCGACAGCCGCCAACTCCTCATCGAGTAGGCGCAACAACGGCTCCGCCACATCCACGTGGATCAACAGCGTCTCCATAGCATTACACACCCCAGGCCGTTGCGTTTTAGCGTTCTTGATGATATCCACCGCCATCCCAAGATCTGCGCTTGCATCTACATAGACATGACAGTTGCCATCTCCGTCTATGATCGTCGGCACCGTAGCTTGCGATCTAACCGTGGCAATCAGCTCTGGCCCACCTCGTGGTATTAGCACATCCATGGCCGCACCAAGCTGCATAAATGCGAGTGCACCTTCGCGGCTCGTCTCGGTCGCCATACCAACAAGTCCCTCCGGTAAGCCAACCTCTGAAATGGCGCTCCTGAGCGACTCCACGATGGCCCTATTTGAGTAGAACGCCTGCGACGAGCCACGCAACAGAATAGCGTTGCCCGAGTACAGGGCCAATGCGCTCGCATCCGAGGTGACGTTCGGGCGGTTCTCGTAGATTACCCCTACCACGCCAAGCGGAACTCGAATCCTACGCACACGGAGACCATTGGGCAGCACCCAGCCGTCGACGACCTCACCCACCACGTCACGTTGGCGACCCACCTCTCTAACCGAGGCAGCCATCGCCTCGACACGTGCCGCATTGAGCGTCAGTCGGTCACGCTGAGCAACCGTCAGTGCCGCTGAACCATCGAGATCTCGGCGGTTAGCGAGTAGGATCTCGGTGATATCGTTCTCGAGCGCTGTCGCCATTGCTTCGAGTAGCTGACCGCGGAGTGCGCCTGAGCTAGCCGCCAGCCAGCGTTGTGCCGCCCTCGCCTCCTTGGCCATAGTCTCAAGGCCAACCTGATTGGGAACTGGCTCGGCGGTGCCAGCACTCGGAGATCTCCCCGGTGGCGGCGTATCTACAGTCGATCTCTCCATTCTCCTAGCGTAACGGTTGAGCACCGCGACTGCCTACACCTGGCACCACAAGAGCGAGATCGTCTCGGTGGACAATGACTCCTCGAGTTCCAAGAATCGCTGATGCATCAACCCGAGCTATACCGCGCGCGAACACTCCACTCTCAGCGGTCGCAATCTCAACGACGTTCCCTGCTATGAATCGACCTCTCACCTCGCTAACGCCAACCGCCAACAACGAGGCAGAACCGGTCCGCAGGGCAGCTTGAGCCCCTTCATCCACGACGAGTAGACCCTCCGGATCAGTGGCATAGGCTATCCACAGCCGACGAGCAGGTTCGCGCACCCCGAGGGAGGGAATGAGCGTGGACGGGTACGGGCGTGAACACACTGCAGTCAGCACAACCGACTCGGTCTGTGCAGATGCAATCAGGCAGTCCACCCCTGAACGAGCGGCGATGCTGGCCGCCGCCAGCTTTGAAGACATTCCACCACTTCCTCTACCGGACACTGATCCACGTGCCTCGACAGAATCGAATGCATCGACCTCTAGCCGCTCGATCAGTCGAGCATCGCTGACCAAATTCGGATCAGCATCATAGACGCCTGGAAGATCGGTAAGCAAGAGTAAAAGGTCAGCATGGACCAGATGAGACACAAGAGCGGCTAGGCGATCGTTGTCTCCAAAACGTATCTCCTCATTGGCTACCGCATCGTTCTCGTTGATCACTGGAACTACGTTCATACGCAGAAGCCCTTCGAGCGTCGATCGCGCATGCAGGTACTGACGACGGTCACCAAAATCCTGTGGAGCCAGAAGTATCTGCCCGATCTCTAACCCTCGACCCCGAAAGAGTTGAGAGAGTTGCGCGAGCAGTTCAACCTGCCCAACCGCACTAATAGCCTGCAGTACTGCAGGCTCGGTCGGTCGCTCAATCCCTAGTCTACGGACACCAAGCGCTATCGCTCCAGATACGACCAGGACGACTTCGACCCCAATCCTTCGCACTGCATCTATGCCCTCGATTAGGGCTAAGGCTACATCGCTGCGAAACTCACCGGCCTCGGTGGTCAAAGATGTCGTCCCTACCTTCACCACCAGACGAGATACGGACATCAGTCCTCCTCGAAGGTGAACTCAAAGCTTCCTATTCTGACACTATCTCCCTCTCGGCAGCCCAGGCGTCGCAACATACGAAAGACTCCCATACGCTCTAGCCGCGTGTGCACAATTGCGAGTGCGTCAGCCTGACCGAGATCACTCAACCCCACGGCGTGCAAGGCATCCCGCCCCTCGACAACAAAGCTAGCGTCGCCTGTACGAGTCACATTGACCTCAAAGTTAGGGCGAGGTCGATAGATCATCTTCTCTACAGTCGCCGGCGCAGAGGCCCTTGCTGACTCCACGATTTTGGCAAATCCATAGACCACACTCGACATCCCTTGGCGATCTAGATTAGATACCACCCCTACCAAGGGCATCGAGAAATCCTCGGCTACCCGCGACATGCGTTCCCTCGCCTGCTCCTCGTCATCGACAAGATCAAGTCGAGTACCAACGAGCACCCGTGGGCGATGGCCAAGAGACTCTTGATAGTTGGTCAGTTCGTGGAGCAGCTGGTTGACACGCTCATGCATCACAACCTCCTCCAGATCCGCCGGCACTACCAATGCCAATGCTACCGCTCGCTCCACATGACGCAAAAACGCATGCCCCAAACCACGGCCCTCGCTGGCCCCCTCGATCAGACCCGGGATGTCGGCCACGATGTACTCGGTGGCATCTGGAGGGCGCACTACACCCAGGTTTGGGACCAAGGTCGTGAACGCATAATCTGCTATCTTCGGACGAGCTCTGGATATGTTGGCGATCAGTGAAGACTTGCCAACATTCGGCTCCCCAATCAAGCAGACATCAGCCTTGAGCTTGAGCTCTAAGTTGAACCAAAACTCCTCCCCCACCTCTCCTTGTTCTCCAAAACCAGGGGCACGGCGACGGTTTGAGAGGAATCGAGCATTACCAGCACCGCCTCTCCCGCCTCTAGCGATCACAATTTTCGAGCCGGTCTCGGCAAGATCAGCAATCAGGGTTCCATCGAAGTCACGCACCACCGTTCCAAGAGGCACACCTACCACCTGGTCGCGTCCTCCTGCTCCGTGCATCTTTTTCCCTTGTCCGTGCGCGCCATCGCCCGCACGGCGAAACGGTTGGTCCCGAAATACAATCAACGACGCCAGCTGTGGGTCGACCACAAGTACTACATCGCCGCCCTTCCCACCATCGCCACCATCTGGACCACCACGATCCACATGGGCCTCTCGTCGAAATGAGACCGCTCCAGCCCCCCCATTACCAGCCTTCACATGGATCTGCGCAGCATCTACGAACTCCGCCATCCTCACCTCGCTCAAACCAACGAAGGCGGAGTCCCGAGACCCCGCCTTCTATATCCATTATGGAATCCTGATGTTCAACAAGCTCCACACGATCATCCACCAAGATCGCCGCGCAAATCCTGATTGATTCGACACTGCCATAGGGCCCGTTTGTCTAATCGCGTGGAAAGCCTGAGATCCGCTCACCCTTGCAAAAGCGAGCGCTATGACTTGTGTGCGTCCTGTTCCATCGAGATGACCGAGACGACCTTACGACCTCGATGCAGACCGTAGACGACCTGGCCGCAGTCCTTCGCAAACAAAGTATCATCGCTGCCTCGTCCAACATTGACACCAGGATAAAACTTGGTGCCGCGCTGGCGCACAATAATGGAACCAGCCTGAACAGTCTGGCCGCCATAGACTTTGACTCCTAGCCGCTGCGCATTTGAATCGCGACCGTTCTTAGTCGATCCACCACCCTTAGTCTTAGACATAGTCTCCTCAATTCTGCTACAACATTAACTCTGTTTTGTCGGCATTAAACTCGCCTCTTGATTCATGTCATCATACAACACAGAACCCAAGACCCAGATGCCCTGCTAGTCCACCGTCCACTCTCGTGGACCTGACCATACTCAGTATCAGAGCATACACCCAACCCACACTAACCGTGAGCGTCAGGAAGCACTCGACACCGCTAGCCGATCAGTTACTCGGCCACGATCGATGTAATCTTGACCCGGGTGTACTTCTGACGATGTCCGAAATGCTTGCGCTCGTTGGCCTTCGATTTGTATCGAAATCCGATAACCTTAGTACCCTTGACCTCGTCAACAATCTCGCCACGAACCGTTACCCGAGCGAGTTCATCAGATCGCGCTAGAACACGATCGTCGTCAACGAACAAAACCGGACGAAGGGACACCTCGTCTCCAGCGAGCGCATGAATACGCTCGACGAGAACTGTCCTGCCCTCAAAAACCTTGGCTTGCTTAGAGCCTACATCAACAACTGCATACATATCGGGATCAGTATAGGCCCTACTGAGTGATCATCGGGTCGATAACGTAGCCACTTCCACCGCAGCTTGGACAGATCTCCGATAACGCCTCTACCAGTCCCTCGGCGATCCGATGCCGAGTCATCTGCACCAAGCCTAACTGCGACATCTCGTAGACATGAGTCTTGGTCTTATCACGCGCCAGCGCCGCCCTAAACGCACGCATGACGTCTTCACGATTCTGTGCCTCTATCATGTCGACTACGTCGATCACTATAATACCGCCTATGTCGCGAAGCCTCAGTTGCCGAGCTATCTCCTCGACCGCCTCGAGATTGTTCTTGTGGATAGTCTCTTCGAGCGAGACGGTACCAACATTACGCGAGGTATTGACGTCAATAACCGTCAACGCCTCCGTTCGATCGATCACGATAGATCCACCAGAGGGGAGCCATACCTTATGCTCAAGAACCTTCTGAAGCTGCTCGCGGACGTGAAACTGATCAAAAATCGCCAGCTTCTCGGCGGCTGAATCAAAATACTCCACCCGATCAGCCAACTCAGGAGAGATCGCAGACACATAGCCAGCTATCTCTTGATATAGGGACATATCATCGATGGTAACGCTACGGAACTCACGATTGAACTCCTCACGAATGACACGGACTGCTGATGGCGGCTCTCGATAGAGGAGGGCTGGAGCATGGGCCGACTTGGCCATCTCCTCAATCTTTTTCCACGACTCCATCAGGCTATCGACGTCACGCTTGAGCTCCTCCTTCGTGGAACCCTCTGCCGCAGTACGTAGAATCACACCAAAACCCTCTGGCGCTACGTCGTCGAGGATACGTCGAAGGCGGCGACGCTCATCATCGGGCAGACGCTTGGAGATACCAAAGCTTCCACCGCCCGGAAGCAAAACGGCGAAGCGTCCCGGCAACGACACCTCCTGGGTAAGCCTTGCACCCTTTTGAGCAATCGGATTCTTCACCACCTGGCAGATGACCACTTGCTTAGGCCGTAGCAACTGCTCGATCCGGACGTTACGATCGAACGACTCTAAGTCCTCTCGATCATAGCGAACATCACCCCGATAGAGAACGGCATTCTTGTTGGTGCCAATATCCACAAAGGCAGCCTCCATCCCCGGGAGCACATTCGCCACTCTCCCAAGATAGATATTGCCGCTGATATTCGATTGTGAATCCGACGCCCTAGAGACAAAATGCTGAATAAGTGTTCTGCCCTCAAGAATGGCGACTTGAGTGACATCGCCCGCGACATGAACCACCATCTGATAACGACCAACAGGTCTGCCATGGCGCTCACGTGGTGCACGTTGAGCAAAACGCCTTTTAATCTTTGCGCCAGCATCGAGAGACTCGGCCACCTGACCCTGAACCTCCATCTCAACCGGGGCCTGAGGCTTTGCTGGGCGCCTCCGTGATTGGCTACGGCGCGTATTAGCTACTGCTGCATCTCCACTCTTTGGCGCTTGGCGAGATCGTGAATTCGATCGCCGACTCGACGTTCGTGGGTTTTGGGCTGACTTACTTTCGTTCGCAACCCCATCGGTACCGGACCCCACCGGGTTCGTATCTTCCATTCAAAAACCTTTCAAAATCACTCATGCGGGCACCACGGCGCAATTCATAGTGTGGAAGATGCCGATAGTACCAATGCAGACGAGCACTGATCGCATGACTCAAAACAGACTGAGCGTGGTCCCTAGTGCCTACGGATTCGACCCCGTTGGCTACCGACGGCTGTTTAACGACCGTCAACTCGATTGGAACGCACTGCAACATCTCACTCGCCAGTGTAGTAGGCCAAAGGCGAGGGATCGCTCGGGAGCCTCCACCTAGACGAGCGCCGGCAGCGTCATCGCTAACCACCCGAGGTGATGGTTGTCTTCGTGGGTGAGGTAGTCGCGGATCCGGAGACACTCGTCTTCTTGGTCGTCTTCGTATTAGAAGACGTCCCCTGCTTGTTACCCGACTTAGCCGGCGCATTAAGAGCAACCGTAGATCCGGCTGCCAGATGCTTCAAACCATAGGTGGGGGCGCCAACAGGATGAGTCTTTAGGTATTGAAATATCTGTCTCACGACAGGCGCTGAACCGGTATCGCCGAATCCACCCTCTTTAATTACCACCACCACCACGTACTTCGGATTCGGCTCTGGGCCAAACGCGACAAACCAAGCATTAGGGACTTGGCCCTGCACCGACGCAGTACCAGTCTTACCCGCAAGTGTGTAGCTACTCTCTGGCCATCCCGCGAATATCCCGTGGGCAGTGCCTAACGGATTCGAGATAACACCCTCGAAACCGGCGAGAATAGCAGCTCGCACCGAAGGGCTCAAAGGAACATGTCCTGCAACCTTGGGAGCAAAGCGCTTGACGAGCTTACCGCTACCGTTCACTACCCCTTCGGCGATTCTTGGCACATACCGTGTTCCGCCGTTCGCAAAGGTTGCGTAGGCATTAGCCATCTGCAGCGGACTGATCTCAGTAAGCCCCTGGCCGAAAGACATCTCAAGCTGATCAGCCACGTACCAGGTATTGTACGGATACGCCTTCGGGTTTAGTGCATGCAGCTTCTTGCGCAGTGCAGGGGAGTCAACCATTCCAGCCGCCTCGCCCGGTAGCGCTATCCCGGTTGGGGATCCCCAACCATACTTTGCCGCCATATTCTGGATCGGGGTAGCACCAAACTTAGACTGCTGGGTGTAAAAACGATACCCCAAGGTATAGAAGAAGACGTCGTCGGAGGCGCTAATCGCCGTGCTAATATCGATGGGTCCGAGCGTCTCACCACCAGAGTTGTGCAAGCTACAGAACGAACCCGAGCAGTTAGGAATGACGAACTTTCCGGTGTCGTTGATGATGGTCGTCGGAGTAAGCAGCCCATCCTGAAGCGCAGCAGAGGAGGTAGCGAGCTTGAAGGTCGATCCAGGAGTATAGACACCCGAAATGGCCCGGTTCAAGAGTGGATTGTGTGCAGCAGGCGCGGTGAGTTTCGCGTAGTTGGCGTACGAGATACCGCCCACCCATTGGCTCGGCTTATAAGTTGGGTACGAGGCCATGGCCAACACCGATCCGCTATTCACATTCTCGACCACCGCAGCACCAGTGACGTCATTCGAATACTTGCCGAAATAGCTGTTATAGCTACCTTGCAGTTGGTTAACTCGCTGCGCCAACACCTTATCGACATACTGCTGAAGCGGCAACGAGATCGTCAATTGAAGATCTCCACCTGGCTTCGCACTTGACCTCGAGGCAACTCCGACCTCTTGACCGAATGAATTCACAACCAATTTTTCCGAACCAGGAGTTCCATGCAGATAGTTTTGATAGCTAGCCTCTACACCGGCTAGCCCGATCTGATCACCAGGAGCGTAGCCCTTCGAGGCAAGCTTGGCCAGCTGCTGAGGGCTAATCGCACCGACATAACCAAGCACGTGTGCGGCCGTCGAGCCGTAGGGATAGGTTCTCTGCGTCTCGAACGTGGTGGTGACGCCTGGAAACTCACTCGAGTGCTCGGCTACATAGAGCGCGGTAACCTGGGAAATATTGGATCCGATCGGTGTTGGGACATAGGTCGAATACACCGAATTGCGAAGGTCGGCTTTTACTTGAGATACTGGAATACCTAACAGGCGAGCCACGCGACCCTCGACTTTCGGGTGCAACGTCGCCTCATACTGCGACAACCCCAGGACGTCAACTACCTTATTGCCTGCGAGCACGTTCTCTTCGCGTGACAATATGAGACCCCGAGGAGCGGGAACCGCTACAGTGCGCGTCGAATTCTGAACCGCCGCCTGTTGAAAGCTCGGGGCCTCCAACACCTGCAGGGCATACAGGCGAGCCACGAGTCCACCCAACAACGCCAGCCCAGTCAGCCCAAGTAATCGAGCCCGAAAGCTCAATGAGACCTTCTTCGATTGCATTGGCATCTCTACCTCCGTTCGAGCATCGGAGTTCGCTCCTGCGGCCCAAAGACCAATCGACACAGTCCGAGCGCTAACGGCGCAAGCACGAGATTGATACCACCTACGATGATCACCTCGTCAAGCGTCCGTGATTGCAGCGGGTTGCCGATTCCAAGCAAATATAGGACCAGCGAACTCAATACCTCACCAAGAACGCTAGCTGCACCAACTATGAGAATTTTGAGAGCGAGAGGAGTCGTTGCTCCAACTCGCTCGACCTCGCCAGCGACGTATCCGACAACACACAACACCAGTGCAGATATCCCAAATGGAGTCGTTAAAAACGAATCGACGACTAAACCAGCAAAAAAACCGGTCAATGCTCCCACCTCGCGCCCGCGATAGACACCGACCGCCGCGACCATCAACATCACAAAATCAGGATGCACGCCAAGCAGAGAAAAGTCGCCAGCACCCGACCGCTGTACGACGACTGCGGTAAAGACCAAGAGCGGCAGACCAAACGCCCTCACCCATCTCATGAAGCCGACCCCGGAGTCCACTTAAGTACCGATACATACTGCAAGGCGGCATAGTTGACCAACGGCACCGCCCGAATACTCTCCTGCAGATCACCCGAAGGGTTCGAGACTTGGGTGACTCGTGCCACAGGTAGCCCAGGTGGGAAGAGCTCTCCCTGAAGACCGGAGGTGACCAAAACAGCGCCTCGCCTAATATGGGTTCCCGGAATCACAAGGTTGACAGCCAACGATCGTCCAGTACCTTGCCCTACTGCTGCACCTACCTGACCTGAGTTTGGAATTCGCACACCCACGGTTGAAGAAGGATCAGTCAACATCAAGACTGTAGAGGTCGTCGACGTCACCTGCACGACTCGCCCAACAAGGCCGGCATCACCTACGACGGGGTTGCCAACCGCCACGCCATTAGCCGAACCCTTATCAATGACGAAAGTGAGCTGAAGATTTGTCGGCGTCATCTGTATAACCTCAGCAGGCACAGACGCCAGTGTTGTTGCGAAAGGAAGCTTTGTGAGACGGCTGAGCTGAGTCAACGCGTTCAATGCGCCTACATTTTCAAGGTGAGACCGCTGGATAGCACCTAACTTCGACCTCAATTGTGCGATCTCGCGCTGATCCGCCGGGTACTGGACCACGCCATGGTAGGCATTGGCCAGCGGTCGAAACACGGTATCGAGCGCCGACCTGGTCGGGTTCACCACATCTGCCACTACCGCCTTGAACGAGCCGACATGGAGCCGTGTCGCATTGAAGTTAATGGTGATCAGCGACACCGAGAGCAGAATCAGAACAGCAAGTGTTACCCTGGGTCGCTCGAGTAGTCGTGACAAGTCGTTAGCAGACCTAGCGTGACGAGGTAATCAAAACTTGTTTCAATGCCTCGAACTCCTCCAAGCACTGACCAGAACCTAGGGCCACGCACTGCAGCGGATTCTTGGCTACAACGATCGGCATTCCAGTCTCTTCATGGAGGCGTCGATCGAGACCAGCCAACAGCGCCCCACCACCGGTGAGCACAATCCCCTGGTCCATGATATCGGCAGCCAACTCCGGGGGAGTATTGTCAAGCGTAACCTTAACGGCATCGACAATGGCGTTGATAGGTTCCGCGATGGCACTCCGGATCTCCTCTGTAGTCACGGAGATAGTCTTGGGAAGCCCGGTGACCAGATCACGACCCTTTATCTCAGCACGGAGCTCCTCCTCTAAAGGAAACGCTGAGGCCAAAGTCATCTTGATCGACTCAGAGGTTCGCTCACCAAGAGCAACCGAGTACTGCTTCTTGATGTAGGCAATGATAGCTTCGTCCATCTCATCGCCACCGACTCGAATGGAACGAGATGTCACTATCCCACCAAGCGAGATCACCGCAACTTCGGTGGTGCCTCCACCGATATCAACAACCATGTTTCCGGCTGGCTCGTGAACCGGGAGACCAGCACCAATCGCAGCAGCCATCGGCTCTTCGATGATGTAAGCAGGCTTGCGTGCTCCGGCATACTCTGCGGCCTCTTGAACCGCTCGACGCTCAACGCCAGTAATACCGCTAGGCACACAAATAACCATACGAGGCTTGCCCATCTTGGACTGACTCACCTTGTGAATGAAGTAGCGAAGCATCTTTTCACATATCTCGAAATCTGCTATCACTCCATCCTTGAGCGGCCTAATTGCCTGGATATTGGAGGGGGTACGTCCGATCATTCGCTTTGCTTCGGCACCTACTGCCAACGGACGACCGTCCTTGATATTGATAGCAACCACCGAGGGTTCGTTGAGTACGATACCTTTGCCTCTTACGTAGACCAAGGTGTTTGCCGTACCGAGATCCACTGCAATGTCTCTTCCGAAAAGACCGCTGCCACTCTTTGCCACGTTACCTCCTAATGTTGCAGCTTGGCCTACACTGGCCGAAACTCTGGAAAAAACAAACCTATTTCGCGTTCTGCCGACGCAGGCGAATCTGAACCATGAATCAAGTTCTCATCAACGAGCATAGCAAGGTCGCCACGTATAGTGCCCGGCGCAGCCTTAGCTGAGTCCGTAGCACCCATCATCGTTCTCACCATCTCCACAACTTGCGCTGGACCCTCAATGATGCCAACGACAACCGGCCCTCTGGTCAAGAATGCGACCAGGTCGTCATAGAAGGGCTTGCCTCGATGCTCGGCATAGTGCTGTTGGACGAGCGAAGCCTCGAGCTGTCTCAATTCAAACGCCAAAAATCGAAGTCCACGACGCTCAAACCGCGTCGTTATCTCACCAATTAATCCACGCTCTACTGCATCGGGTTTTAGAATGATAAATGTTGTAGCCATACGAGTGTTACAGGCTACCGCATCAGCTCTCGTCTAGCAGCAGCTTTGGTGGATCTTTGCAAAGAACTGTGCCGCAGGCACAGTGTGAGCCGGTGATGAGGACTACTTCAGTTCCCAACGAGCCGATGAGTTCACCCACGGAGCGCAACTCATGCGACCAATCAAGGATCCTTGCCTCTGGATACACCTCCGTTGCCGCCTTCCAAAGTACGGGAACAGAGACTCCACAATCCAAAAGACCAAAAGCCTCAACGTCAACGATAGCGAGCGATCTCAAGAATTCGGAGGGGTCTCGATCATGACTCATCCCAAAAACAACTCCAACAGAGTTCTCGCTGCCGAAGGTCTCAACCAGCGTTAGACCAAGCGAAGCCGCCGCCTCCGGGTTGTGGGCTGTATCCACTACCAAAATGTGTTCCCCTCGCAACACCTCGAAACATCCTGGCAGATGCAATCGTGCCAGTCCACTCTCGATGCGCTCGCTAGACAGGCGCTGACCAAGCAGTGCCTCTACCGCCAGCACCGCCAGCACCACGTTCCAAGCCGCCGCCAAACCAAAGAGAGGAACAAAAAAGGATCGGTCTCCGAGTGGAGAGTGTTCGACTATCTCCTGTCCACCCACGCCCGGAAAACGCTCGATAGCGAGATCCTCTATCCAGATAGTTGGATTCAGCGCCAAACGTTGCATTGCGATGGATCGCAACTCGGGGAGGAGAGCTCCGATACACACAGTCGCCCCATCATGGACGATACCCAATTTATGATCTAAGACGTCCGTCAGCTCCGGGCCAAGTTGTGGCAAGTGATCGTGGCCGATAGAGGTGATCACCGCGACCTCCGCGTCGATGATATTGGTGGCATCGTCGCGGCCGCCCATTCCGACTTCGACTACAGCAATTTCACACCCTTCTAACGAAAACACCGAGAGCGCTGCAACAAAGAGCGCCTCAAAATGCGTGAGCTGTGGCACAAGCTTCTGCTCTGTCATCGCCGCTAGCTGGCATAACTCCTGATCTAGTCGCTCCGCGGCAACAGGAACTGCGTCGATCATGACCCGTTCCTCCAATCTGCAAAGATGAGGAGATCGGAAAAGCCCGACCCGGAATCCCATGTCACCCAAGAGGACTGCAGCCGCAGCTGCAACGCTTCCCTTCCCGTTGGTCCCAGCCACATGGATAAATCTAAGCCCCGACTCGGTTCCTCCGAGAACTGATGCGGCGGATCTGACCGACTCAAGCGACGACAGCACAACCGAACGATCAGCCTCGAAATTGGCGAGGCTCTCTAACCACTCGATTCCGAGCAACTACGATGCTTGCCTGGTAGTCGATCCATCCTGATCTGGGGCGGAAGGAATCAGCGTAGGTGCAACGTGTTCTAGCACCACCTGCTCGTCAATGACACACTTGGTGATGTCATCGCGCGATGGCACCTCATACATCACATCAAGAAGTACCTCTTCGAGAATGGCCTTGAGACCACGCGCTCCGGTACCCCGAAGCATCGCCTGATCGGCTATCGCGACGAGCGCACTGTCGGTGATTTCAAGTTCAACTCCATCGAGATCAAGAACCTTCTTGTACTGCTTGACGAGCGCATTCTTAGGCTCGGTCAAAATCTCAATCAACGCAGGACGATCCAGGTTGTCTATGGTGCCAACGATCGGCAACCGTCCGATAAACTCAGGCAAGAGTCCGAACTTCAGCAGATCCTCTGGCTGGACTTCGCGCAGTACTTCAGTCTCCCTGCGAGACTGCGCCACTGCCCCTGCGAAACCGATACCGCGTCTGCCTAGACGACTCCCGACTATCTCCTCTAATCCAACAAAGGCGCCACCGCAGATAAAGAGCACATTGGTCGTGTCGATCTGAATGAACTCTTGATGCGGATGCTTTCTCCCACCCTGTGGAGGAACTGAAGCTACAGTTCCCTCCAAAATCTTGAGCAGTGCCTGTTGCACACCCTCTCCAGAGACATCGCGAGTGATCGACGGGTTCTCGCTCTTGCGTGCGATTTTATCGATCTCATCGATGTAAATGATCCCCATCTCCGCGCGTTTCACATCGAAATCTGCAGCTTGAATGAGCTTCAAGAGAATGTTCTCCACATCCTCACCGACGTAACCAGCCTCCGTCAGTGCAGTCGCATCAGCTATAGCAAATGGAACGTTAAGCATGCGTGCGAGAGTCTGTGCAAGCAAAGTCTTGCCACAACCAGTAGGCCCAAGCAAGAGGACATTCGACTTGGCGAGCTCTACATCATCCTTCAAGCCGCTACGAATCCGCTTGTAATGGTTATAGACAGCCACAGAGAGGATCTTCTTAGCCCCCTCCTGGCCAATCACGTAGTTATTCAGAAACTCCATGATCTCTTTAGGCTTCGGAAGTTTATCATCAGACTGTGGCTCAGGCTTAGCGCCCAGCTCCTCCGAGATGATGTCGTTGCAGAGCTCTATACACTTATCGCAAATATATACTCCTGGACCCGCGATCAGTTTACGCACCTGTTTCTGCGACATGCCGCAAAAACTGCACTTCACCATCTCTTGGCCTTCACCAATCTTCGCCATGGCCAACCCTCTCCTTGTCCTCTACCGCCACCATATCGCAATCGTGGCAACGATTGCGTGTTTCAGCGAGAGTTCCTATTTTCCAACGTTGTCACGCGACGAAAACACCTCATCGATGACCCCGTACTCAAGTGCCTGATCTGCCTCAAGAATAAAGTCCCTATCGGTATCATGGGCGATCTTCTCAACTGTTTGACCGGTCGACTCCGAAAGCATCTGATTGAGAAGATCACGCATGCGAAGGATCTCCTTAGCCTGAAGCTCGATATCGGTGGCCTGCCCGCCTACCCCACCATAGGGCTGATGCAAAAGGATCCGAGCATGAGGGAGCGCATAGCGCTTTCCCTTAGCACCTGCCGACAAAACCACTGCAGCAGCTGAAGCAGCTTGCCCGAAGCAGAGCGTAGAGACATCGGGACGGATATATCGCATTGTGTCGTAGATGGCAAACAGGCCAGTGATTTCACCTCCAGGAGAGTTGATATAAAGATTGATATCACGATCCGGATCCTCATACTCCAAGTAGAGCAGCTGAGAACAGACGAGATTAGCTACCGCGTCGTCGATCGGCGTTCCAAGTACGATAATTCGCTCACGCAGAAGCCGAGAGTAAAGATCATAAGCTCGCTCACCCCTTGAGGACGTCTCAATGACGGTCGGAACCAGATAATTATACGCTTGCATGCAACCTCTCGATCTCCATAATCCGCTCCTCGGCCTGCGCCTAAGCGAGCAACCGTTTCATTCTAGTAGCGCTGCCGCTTTTATTGTTCTGGAACCGCAGCGGGCTCAGCGTCGACATCAGTTTCAGCCTCCACGAGCTGGTCAAGTCCGAGCTGCGACAGCGTCACTTCGTTGCCGTCCACATCCTTGATCGTCACAACGTTTGCGAGCCGTTGGTAGGCCTTCTGCTTGATCAGCGTCGTGCGAACCTGAAACTCCTGAAGTGGCGAGATGCCTCCGGGACGGCTCTCGATCGCTCCTGATGCAGTAAGCCTCTCGATCTCGGCCTGCACCTCAGCTGGTTCAACGCTGACAGCCTCGTCGATAGCAATCGCTCGTAATGCCAAATCCCAAAGAACTGACTGAGCTGCTTTCGAGCTAAGTTGCCCGGCAAGTGCATTCTCATCCTGCTGGCTCATCTCCAAGTAGCGGCGAAGTGAGATGCCAGAACCATCGAGAGCGTGACCAAATTCGTGCAGTTCTTGTTGGTATGCAGAGTTCAAAAGTGCCTCAGGGACAGTCTTAGGCTCGGTGAGCTCAAGGACCTTCTGGTACAGCTGCTGCTCGAAAAGTGACCTCGCCTCTGTGACTCTTCTTGTGGTCATACTCGAGCGAACGTCTTCCCGCAACTCTTCGACGGTAGAGAATTCAGAAACTTGACCGACGAATTCGGCATCTAGTTCGGGTAGTACTAACTCACGAACCGCAAGAACCTCGAGTACGGTGCTCTTGGTATCGGGTTGAGCCTCTCCGTCCTCTGCCGACTCCGACTCACCGGTGGTCGCTACAGGAACCTTGTCACCAACTTGAGAACCTACGAGTGCGGCCTCAAACTCGGAAGACACCTCGCCCTTCCCAAGTCGCGCAGTGAGGTACGGGGTGACTACATCCTCCCTTTCACCGTCGACGGTGATCACGTTGAAAGTAACCTGATCGCCCTCCTCGGCAGCTCGCTCCACCTCATTGAGGGTAGCCATCTGCTCGCGAATGCTATCGATAACGGTATCAACATCAGCATTAGTGAGCTCGACGCGTGGCACCTCGATCTCAATGGACCCGATACCCTCCACCTTGACTACCGGGCGAAGTGCAACGTCAAGTTCGACCTTGACATCACCCTCCTCGGCCCCGTCCACGATACGGAGATTAGGAGACTGGATAACATCGAGACCATTCTCGACTATCACCCCCTCGTAATTCTCCTGAACCGCGTCCTCGACCGCTTCACGGCGAACGGCCTCCTGGCCCAGTCGCGCCACTAGCACCGAGGTCGGCACATGACCCTTTCGAAATCCAGGGATCCTTACCTGGGAACGGAGCTTTCGCACCGCTTGATCAAGATACGGCCGAAGCTCCTCGTCGCGGAGTTCGATCGTAACAATGGCAGAATTGGACTCTTGATGAAGTTCAGCAGATGAGCGCATAGCAACCAAAGCATACAAGCTCTAGGCACAAGGTCATGAAGGTGTCAAAGAAGTCGGCCCAACAAACGACGCACTTCTTCGATCGAGGTGCCCTCCATGCGTGCCACTTCCGGATTCTCGATACAGTAGATGAGGTGGGCCGTCAAATAGTTTATTGCAGCCCTATCCAGCGCCTTCGCCACTGCAGCAAACTGAGTAGTCAGCTCCTTGCAATCGCGACCCTCAGCGACCATGCGCCGGATGCCTCGCACCTGACCCTCGATCCTGGAAAGTCTACGATCGAGATCGGCCTCCTCTTGCGTCAAATCAGGATGACTACCGTCGGCGTCTACAACATCCGTAACTGCCTGCCTCTCCGGCTCATCGATACTTTGCATGAACAACACCTATCTGGAAAAAGCACCCTGTCAACCACGGCACCAAAGACCGCAGCCACTCTCACCTACCCCAACGCCAGTCTAGCTATGGTTTTCATCAATACCATAGGGGGTTCTCCGATCAAAAACGCGGAAGACGATGTGGCGAAGATGTTGATGATGTTATTTTCGCCATCGAAGACACCAGGACTAAAAAACCGACTAGCCCTGCCCCTGCACAAGAGAGCGGGTGACGGGAATCGAACCCGCATGGCCAGCTTGGAAGGCTGGAGCTCTACCATTGAGCTACACCCGCATAGGAAGAATACTTCCCGTCGGGAAGGCGGGATTTGAACCCGCGGCCCCCTGCTCCCAAAGCAGGTGCGCTACCAAGCTGCGCCACTTCCCGCGACACGCTGAGTTTAGCTGATCATTCGCCAATTGCCTCTAGGTTGGAACGGCGACGGTAACGAAACCAAAGAAAACCGATGATAAGTAGCGCCAAAACCGCACCAAGACCGTAACCCAGATCCTGGATTACTTTCACTACCACGGTGTAGTTCGAGCCCAACCAATAGCCAGCGAGCGTCAAAAGGGCGACAAACGGGATGCTGCCTATAAGCGTGTACAGCGAAAACTTGCCAACAGGCATCTCGGCAACACCCGCCGGTAGGCTAATGACCGAACGCACAACGGGAAGAAGCCTGGATACAATAACCGCCGCCTCTCCGTGGCGCTGGAACCAGCGCTCCGCCCTGTCCAGATCCTTTGGCTTAACAAGCACGAACCGACCAAAACGTTCCACCAGCACTCTGCCGCCCGTACGACCAATCGCCCACAAAATCACGCTACCAATAAGGTTGCCGAGGATGCCAACAGCTATAGCACCGACCAGACTGAGCTTCCCAGACGCTGCCAGGACGCCCGCTAGCGTCATAACTAGCTCAGAGGGTATAGGGATTAGAGCCGACTCGAGGGTCATCAACACCAGGATGGCCGCCAGACCGTAGCTCACCACGTAGGTGTCGACAAACGAGTTCATTCCTGCAATAGTACTCATCCGTGACAAAGTGCACCCCAATCTTCAGCATTTATTACCCACGTCCTAAGATCCTTCTCAGCCGTCCAGCCCACCAGGAGCGACTAACAGTCGACCTGTGCAACACAACAACCGGTAGATACTCCAGCGACGGTGGTAGCCTGAAGGAATGGGGTTACCACTTCCTTGTTCGCTGACGCCAACCAAGGTCACCGCCTTCAAGGATTGTGCCTACGCGTTCCGGCTTTCAGTTATCGACAAAGTACCTCAGCCTCTTTCTATCTGGACAGTTAAGGGGGTTCTAGCTCACCGCGCCCTCGAACGCTTCTATTTTACGATCCCAGCGCTTGAGCGCACTCCTCACAAGGCACGTATCATCGTCCAGGATGAGCTCAATTATGGACTGAACCAGGGCTATGCTGCATCATTTCTAGCGAACCTGTCTGAGGCCGCTCGCGTGCGCCTAGCTGAGGAGGTCGAGCAGCTGGTTATGAACGTCTTCAGCCTTGAAGATCCGACTACCACTAACGTACTTGGAACTGAGTTGATGCTCGAGTTTCAAGTAGGCGATGTCCTCGCTCGAGGAGTTATTGATCGCCTAGATCGTGATCCCGACGGCGAGCTGGTGGTTGTAGATTACAAGACTGGTCGGCCACCTTCACACACTCACGAACAGGACAAACTGGCGGGTGTGCTCTTCTATGCCCTCTTGGTCGAACGAGTTCTTGGGGTCAGACCAAAGAGTGTCAAGTTAATGTATCTTCGAGACCGCATGGTAATTGAGTCTGAGGCTACCTCTCACCGTTTACAGGCAGTCGAAGGAAAAACTGCTGCGATATGGGCAGCTGTGCGAATGGCATGCGAAACAGGCAACTTCCGTCCGCGTCCATCGAGGCTCTGCAATTTTTGTGCCTATCAGTGTCAATGCCCATCGTTCACATCGTCGGATCGCACACATACGCTCCAAACCAGAAGGACGCCACCGGCTTGAGGCAACTCGACCGCTTTGATACTGCTGTTGATCATGCTTTCGCCCCCCTCAGGGGTCGGATAATGTACGATCGCCTGTTCTATATACTTTCTGCACTGGCAGATCACTCACTACTCTGGGAACTTATGGCAGCCACGCTCGCGATCTCTCCACGCAGGCGTCCCTTAGCAATGCGTGCAGCAGCTGCCCTGGCCGCCGAATCCGTTGTGATTAATGTTATAGTGAAGTCGCTGTTTTCACGAGAACGCCCAATAGATCAATCTTATGAACATCCACATCACCTGCGCTATCCTCTGACATCAAGCTTCCCGAGCGGTCACGCAACTGCTGCCTTTGCAGCGGCAACGTTACTATCTGATCGCACTTGGCTTAGATGGCTCCTGTATCCGCTTGCTACACTCGTCGCCCTATCACGGATTCACGTGCGTATTCACCATGCCTCGGACGTTCTCGGTGGCGCAATCATCGGTCTCTGTTTCGCCAAGCTCATCAAGTACCTATTGCCGGTGTCATCCTCCCCGTCTACAGACGGGGCTTCCTAGGCCGCTCACGCAACTTGAGGCGTCATGGTGCGTCACTAGGTCAGCGGCGTTCTGTCTTGTGGGAGCTAACCTGCGATGTTTCTTTACACATCCCGACCGCAAGCCCCACGGCATTGATGTTCTGGACCACACTCACGTCTGCGTTATCGGTATAGCCACACGATAGATAACAGAGGATAGCTTTGTTCTTACTGGTTCTTGTAATCGGTGTAACCACGCCGATGACAACATAGGCTCGCCTATGCGGGATTGATAGCGGCGACTTCTACTGCTGCTGTAGCACTGGTGCCCTGTCGGTAAGCCGTTGATCGAATATTCCTGAGCCCGCTTCGAGAAGAGACTCGTTGGGGCCAGATGAGTCAAGCGTTTCCATCTTTGTCTCCCTTGACAAGAGCCTCTAGTGCGATCTGATCGTAGTTGCGCACCAGATTGGTTATGGTTTTGTCGATCCAGTCCTTACTAGGTCTGGCTCTTTGGCCGACGACTTGGCTAGTCGAGTGGCTCTGTAACGGTTAGAGGCTTTGGGCTGTCTGGTGAGTTTGGGTTGCAACCGTCTTTGGTTGCCGCTCTGCTTTGGTGAGTAGTTCTGGCACGTCGAGAAACTTGGGCTTAGATCTAGCGGCTGTCTGCGTGATAAACATGCCAATAACTACAACGATCCCTGTTGCTTTGCGTCCTAGCTCCGGAGCTGGCCGGGTGAGCTCGCAAACCTGAATGCTCTAGTGTGATTCGGGCAGACGATGCTGTCTCTATGTCTCCTGGCTCACGAGTGACGCAGAATTAGTGCCAACTACACCCAGCTAGCCTCATATACGGTTGATGTTCCTAACCAGACAGATCTCGGATAGCGCAACTCTCATTGATGCCGGCTGCGTACCAAGTGGGTCGTCCAAAGTGGTCTGGCCTCCTCCACCAGTTTCCAAAACGCCTTGTCTAAGTCTCCAAGGGCTCGTCGTTGAATCGCTGAAGAGCCTTCCTTGAGTCATGTCTGCTTGCGAACCTCGGTTAGTTCATGGGCTTGGAGCTTGTAGCTGATCTGTTGTGATCGTTCGTGTCTCCATGAGTCACGTTATTCGAGGGCTAGGTTTCATAGATAGCGAGCGTCGGAACAGCGACCCACGAGAACAGGTAATTCCACACGGCCCCTTGAGTCCGCCCTTCCAGACGAGGCTTGCGCTCCGGTATGATCGAAGACCCTCAATCTCTTGAATGCTAATTCTTGACAAGGTACGCCGACTTAACCGCTGAGTAGACAGCGGAATCACTAGTTTTACCGAGCGATCCACTAGACTGGTTGTAAAAGCAACCAACAAGGAGATTTTGTATGGAATTCGCTATTAACTGGGATTATCGCTGTCCATTCGCTCGCAACATGCACGAGCACTTGATCACTGCGATGGAGGACGGTGGAGACTATCAAGTCGATTTTATACCCTTCTCTCTCGGCCAAGTTCACGTCGAAGAGGGAGAGCCAGACGTCTGGTCTAACCCGTCACGCTATAACGAGCTTTTAGCAGTAATGACTGGCATGACGGTACAACGGTTCTTCCCAGAAAGTTTCCCACAACTTCACCTCGCGCTCTTTGCGGCCCGACATGATCGCGCCCTCGACATCACCGATTGGTCTGTTTTGGCGTCTATCCTTGAGAGTCATGGTCTAGAACCAGAGAAGGTACTGCAGCTCATTGAATCCGAAGGCATCCTCGACGACTTCAAGAGGCAGCATCTCGCCTCTGTCGAAGAGCACCATGTCTTCGGCGTGCCCACCTTTATGATCAACGACCGAGCCGCCTTTGTCAGAGTCATGCACCGACCCAATGGAGATGCCAAGGTCGCTCGATCAACCATCGATCGCGTACTTGACACCATGGTCAACTACCCGGAGTTCAACGAGTTCAAGTACACCTCAATACCTCGCTAAACTCACCACCGACCGCTGCAGTGAATATTGGCTTAGACAGGCACGTACAGCTGCAGATGCCACGATGTCAAAACTCTGGAGTCCCCAACAACTGAGAGAGAGACACGCGACTGAAGAGCGAGACGAGGCGCCTTAAAATGTATATCTGCTTTCGAACAGTCCAAAGTTTGCACACGTGCTAAATAATCGCTAAGCAGCGAAGCGGACTCATCCTTGTCTCTAGATGGACCTATCAAGCTCTGCTCGCTCCGACATCGCCAAGGACGGACATCATCCACAACTGCCACTGGAGTTCGAAGGTCGGCGCGATGTCGGCCGACGCACAACCTGGTCTCTGAAGGTTTACTCCCATTGGGTTCCATGAAGACGTGGTAGACCTTGCCACAACCACGATATCATCAGCCGGTCATGGTAGTCCCAAAGTTACTTCGGAGCGTCTGGGCCCACTCTTCAGGGGAATAGTCGATCATCGTCTCTAGACAGAGACGCTCGAAATAAGTCACATCACTTCGGTAGTATGGCTCCATGGGTGCTCGAGCCACGATGCGAAACAACATGCTAGCGCCATAGTCTTTGCTTTCTGGAGTCGCACCAATCAAGGAGAAGTTGAATGACTGGATTCCCATCTCCTCATATGTAGCCAAGACCAGCGCTAGACCCGATGCCAACTGATAAATGTCGGGATCGCTCAACTCTACTAGATCACCGATACTAGGCGCGAGTGCCCACGCCTCATAGAAACCAGAAGGAGCAAATGGAACAAGCCATACAAAAGGATCCATATGCGCCACCATGCGTTGGCTCTGTGCGTCCTCTAACGCGATAAGCTCCTCAAAATATGGCTGACCGTAGGCGGCAAAATGCTCTCTAGAGGCGGTCAACAACTTCGCCTGCGAGCCTAGCGGAACAGAGTCATGCGAAGACTGAATATGTGGGTGTATCAAGGAGCTCCCGGACGGCGGTAGATAGTTCGCGTTGACCGATGAATAAATCAGGTCAGGATGCTGAGCCCGTACGGCTTTCCCATGTTGGAGAATCGCCAGCAGCGCATCGTATACAATTTCTCGAGTCATCTCCGTTAGGGGCAGAAAGTGCCGACTCACATCGTAAATGCCAACCGCTGAGACAGTAGAGTAGGCGATAACATTGGGTACTACCCATGAGTTCCCAACAATGATCCTCCCATTCCGAGCTATCTCTTCTGGAAAAGGTGACGTTGCATCACCAATGGTATCGATACAAAACGGGCAGAACCCATCACGCTCGACTGCGGAGCCTAGCTCGACCGGACCATGAGTGAGCTTTGCGCCTTCGATCAAGCGCGCACCGTGGCCGAACAACGAGTCCACGCGATGGATGAGTCGGGCCGGCTTGAAGCCACCATGCTCAAAATCGGGAACCTCGGCTTCGAGCTCATGCTCCTGGAACAAAATCATCGATCTCTCCCCTCGAACCCGAACCCTTGCATATGGACTAACCTAGTCGAGGTGGAGCGACTCGTGAACGAACCTCGACTGAAAGACATTTTCGAGGCGCTTATCGAGGTAGTGAGCAAGCTCGACATAGACGAGACCCTCACGCTCTTGGCCGATCACACGCGATCCCTCACGCGTTCGCGCTACGCAGCGATTGGCGTGCTCGACCCTGAGCACGAGCATCAACTTTTGGACTTTGTGACCTCGGGGATCGACTCCAGGGAACGCGAACTCATTGGCAAACCTCCTTCCGGCGATGGTCTGCTCGGCACGGTCATAACCTCTCGCAGTGCCGTCATCTCAAACTCGATCGCCGACGACAAGAGAGCCATAGGTTTCCCACCGAATCACCCCACCATGAAGCACTTTCTCGGAGTCCCAATCATCACCGGCGAAAGGGTTTTTGGCAATATCTACGTAACCGATAGGCTCGATGATCAGCCATTCGATCAGATCGACGTAGCCATCCTCGAGACCTTAGCCACTGGCGCGTCCGCGGTAATCGGCAATTTGCTCCTACGTCAGGCGCTCATGCGCGCCCAGGTAGAGGATGATCGAACTCGCATTGCCCGCGACCTCCACGACGACATAATTCAGCGTCTTTTTGCCGTTGGTCTTCAACTTCAAGCCGCACTACCATCGCTCCAACGAACAGACGGTGCACGATTTGTACGACAAGCGATCGAGGATCTTGACGCCGCAATCGGAGAGATCAGAACCACGATTTTTGAACTCGAAGCGAGCCGTGGCGACTCTCCCCGCGCAGAGATCCTAGATCTGACATCGCGTCTCTGTATGATTGCCGGCCTCCGGGAGCACGTTGTCTTCTCGGGCCCGATCGATACTCTGCTCACCAACTCAACGAAATCGCTCGCTCTCACTGTACTGCGAGAGCTCATAACAAATGTCATAAAACATGCAGACGCCAATGAACTTCGGGTAGAGATCCAGGTCTCAGATAATCTCAAGATCTTGGTCGTTGATGACGGAATCGGGATCAGCGACGATCCTCATATTGGTCATGGAATTGTAAATCTTCATGCCAAGGCGACCGATCACGGCGGCTCATTTTCTATCGCTGCTGGACCGTTAGGAGGGTCGCGTGCCACCTTCATCGTTCCGTTGTAATAGCGGATCCTCTAGGGTCTCAAGTTCGTAAAGCCTCGACAGGCAACGGCCATACTTCTGCCGGAAGCCTCCACTCAAGAAGCCAGCTGGGAATAGCTCTCCGAGATCACATCCACGAACCCTAACAGGTACTCCGAAATCATAAAGTACATCGACAAGACTGCAGAAACGCAATGCGTCGCTTTGGAGTTCAATCGAAGACGCGTTATCGATCTCAACGCCGGAGATCTCCTGCACCACTCCCCGATAGCGAATCGGATGAACCCGATTTAATTGGTCGAGCAACGTCTTCAACTCAATTCGAACTGCGTCCTCTGGCAGTGGTTCAAACGTGCTCTCTCCTCGATCGAAGACAAAACTACGTCGGCGGAAATCTCCTCCCTCTATCGGCAGGACTTGGAATGCATCGGCCAACCCTTGAATTTCACGCAAAAAGTCCTGGGCACCAAAACGGCCTTCGCCCAGCCGAGTTGGCAAGGTGTTAGAGGTCACCACCAAGTTTGTACCTGTGGCGAGCAACTCGTTGGCGAGTCGACTGATAAGTACAGTATCTCCGGGATCATCAAGTTCAAACTCATCGATTGCAAGCAAGCTGGCGCCTTGCAATAACTTCAAAGCTCCAGAAAACGAGAGCGCTCCAACAAGGCTGGTGAGACCTGCGAACGAAGCGTAAAACTTGGCTCCTTGCCAGGCGAAAAAAGTTGCAGCCAAGAGATGAGTCTTACCAACTCCAAACCCGCCGTCTAGATACCAACCGATCGGCTGCTTGGGCTTGATCCGCCGCCAAGATCGACGTGAACGCTCTTGCTGCCCTTCTCGCGTAAATCTCATCAAGGTCTCCTTGGCCTCCTGCTGGGAGCTGAATTCCGGATCAGGATGGTAGGACTCGAAACTAGCCTCGCAGAAGTTGCGAGGGGGTATTAACGACGCGATTAGCTCTTCATGCGTAGGGACAAGCGCAGGTCGTCCGAGAAGTTCGTCCATGCATAACACGCTAGAGGCAACAACCGGCGGGCCGCTCCTTGCCAAAATGAGGAAGGGATGGAGAGTGAGCACCAGAACTACCTAAACAGAACTACCCAAATAAAGCAGCGCCTACTAGAGTGCAGAGATACATACTCACATCTCCGAAACAATAGAGCTAGCACAGTTGTCGGTGGGTCGTGTACGTCACCGATAACGAAGATCCAAGTCTAGAGCAGCTTCTCGCCCTCTATCCGGTATCAGAACCGAATGTGTTGCGTGCGAACATGGTGATGTCGTTAGACGGCAAAATAGCCATTGATGGTCGCTCTAAGGGTCTCTCCACCGATCTCGACCGCAGAATTTTCCACTTTCTACGTGCGACCTCACAAGTTATCCTTGTAGGCGCTGGTACTGCACGAATAGAAAACTACCAACCTCCGCAACTGGATCCAGACTTGGCCAAACTTCGTCACCGGCTCGGACTAGTGCGACCGTTACGCATAGTCGTCGCCTCGCGACACTCCCGACCGCCGAATACCCCAAACCACCTGAGTGGGGCAGCCTCAGGAGGTGGATCATCATCTGCAATAGAGTATCGTAACTTACCTGCAACACCTCGACGTGGTGAACTGGAGCAATTGCTCGCGATCGATAATCAGCACCCAGGTGGAATCCTCTGCGAAGGCGGACCGACACTGCTGTCAGACCTACTCGAGCAGAGCCTCGTCGATGAGTTCTGCCTTACGATCCGACACCTGATTGCTGGAAACGCCTCTCAACCGGTAGTCACCGACACGCTAACGGCACCAGTGGATTTCAAATCGGTCGCTAGCCTCTCCACTCGAGAGGCAACCTTCCTTCGCCTATCACGTTCCAGCTAGCATGGTCACATGCAGCTTGGCCGCATCGTGCGAGACTATGACCGCGCCTACCAGGAGGCGTTAGCCTTCCTCAGCAGCAGGAGCGAGGTTGTACAGACAGACCAACAGGTACTTGCGTGGGGGGATGGCCCTTCACTCTTGGATCTATCAACGCATCTGTCGGAGGTGCTCGGGTCTATCACGATCGAACAACTAAATTACTTGGGTGCACCCTACTCACTCAATCCCAACCGTAGAAGCGCAACCATCAGGGTCATGCGAAGACTCTCGCGCCATCGAATGATCGAAACCGTCCTCCGGTGTTGGGGAGCGAATGGCCCAATAGCAGCCGACGCCGTTAACCTACCCGAACTGCTAGTGAGCGTGGCCGAACAGGGAGGCACCTATCCAATTCCAAGCGCCATGGCCACCGCCCTGCTTGTGGAATACCCGGATCTGGACGCCGACGCCGGCATGATCATCAAGGCAATCGTCAAGACGGGTTACGAGCACCTCTGGTCTATAGGGTTTTCGGAGCTCCATTAGAGTTTGGCTACAACTGGTCCATCGTCGCCAAGAGACGCCGATCAAGCGGCTGGTATGGCGACGCAACCCTCAGTAAGAGGCACGCTTGCCACCGTCATAGCATGAGCCAATCGCAGCTTGAACAAGGATGGAGTTGAGGCTGCTAGACCGATAGGTTCGACAGAAGGCCGTAATATGTTAGACGACGTCGAGTGTGGAAGCACTCCGCCCGCCAGGCTGTCTCCAGTGATAGAAATTAGACTGCTCCGGCTAAAGACTACCTCAGGATCATGGGTAGTCGGATTTGCGATGCAACTCATCCACCATTGTGCTGCGCGAAAAAACGTCGGTGTCAACTGGTAAAAAGGTACTGATGGACTTGAAGATTGCACCGCACCAAGTCCAAAGAGTGGTGCACCACGTGAAATAACCTTCACAGCCACGGCTTGAGTGCCGGTCGTGTTAGCTACTGAGGTCAGATCGACCGGGAGTGGAGAGTTGGCCGGCACGGTTACCCGTTCGACGATGTGCATGGGTCCCATGTCTGCCACCTGAAGTGTCCCATTGAAACCGGCCATCTCAATCGCCACAGGAACCGGCTTCGACGAGGTGTTGAGTAGCTCCAGGGTCAGTGACTTAGTGCCAGCCGTTGGAACATAGGGAAGGTACAGGTGCGTTGAGGGTGTGGCATAACCGAGTGTTTCTTGAGTATTAGGTGAAGCTACGCTTGAGACCACAACTACACTTCCCGAACGGGCAGTGACGCTGGCTGAGATATCAGCAGCATTAGGGGCAAAACGCTCTGCGTTGATAGTCATGACTGCACCAGGGCGGACTATTAGGCCCTCCACGGACGGAACCGACACCTCCCCTTGCGTGGAGTAGTAACTCAGATCGACGACAGCCTGAACTTTGAAAGGATTATAGACCGAAACAGTGGAGCCTGTTCCAGTGGTAGTGGACAGGCCCTCTACTGTCCAGTGACTGCTAGGAGACGAACTGCAAGGACTGATCTGGGGCAACGCAGTCGACGTGGTTTGCGTCTCCACAAACGCAACCATACCTCCGGAGGAGACTATAACCCGCCCATGACCTGGCGTCACATGCAAGTGCATCGATGAGTGTGGAAGCATGACGCGGTGTTGGCGGTGATGACCAACCTTGGAGGTGATCAGCAATTTTCGCTCATGGCTGGTCGGGTTTTCCAGAATCACGCCATCCGAATGGATCGCACCCAGCAATCGAGGCACTACACAGTACCAACTCACTGACGTTGCCGTAGGTACAGCAGTCGGCACCGCCAAGCTGCCAATACCAAAGGGGACATTGGCCACCGCAAACTGCGCCCTGCGGGCTGCAAACGAGTTCGTCATCGTCACCGCCGCAACCAGTACCACAACAAGGCAGATCAGAACTATCTTCGGCCACTTTATCAAGATCGTGGCCCCACGGGCACCGGCACTGCTGAGGCCGGCGCATTGCCTAGTCCGACAGTTTGCCCTCTCGTTCTAGCTCGCAACCAAGAACGTCGACCAAATAACCCAAGCAGCAAAATTAGCATCATGACTAACTGGATTACGATACCAACCGTCAACCAGGGGTCGAACGGCGTTGCTGCCCTAGCAAGGGAAGCCGGGCGTGCGGTTAATCTATACACCGAGATACCACCTTGAGAGAATATTTGAGCCATATCGAGTTGGCGACCAAACGCCGTTGTAAATGCATCAGCAGCCACGGTTCTTGGCGCACCTACTACCACCACCTCATCGACGCCAACAGCTGCAAGCTCGTCACCAAGCCGAACCGTTCTTCCAGCTAGCGCAAGGGCCACTAGATGATCTAGGGCACCCTGGCCTCGAGTCACCGCAGGGGCACCTGCGGTGAGCACAGTCGGCGCGACTCCTTCGGTCAAACCTACGTAGACGCCGTTAGTCAACTTCTCACCAGTGACGATGCGTGGACCCGTGCCAAGCTCTACCCAGAGCACCGATTGAGGATGTCGAACAAGCCCTTCGACAAGAGGAAGGGTATCGCGAGTGGTACTTGCGGGGCCAGGTTGACCCCCAATGGCTCCCAAGGCGGAACCGAGGGCAGCTACCACCAAAGCAAGCGTCACCAGCCCAGCAGTGACATGATGGACTCCTAAACCGAACGAACGCAGCCGTCTCAACATGAGACGCATCGCACCGGGAAGAGCCACCGAAGCAATCAGCGTCGCCATGATTGTCGGATAGACCGGAGCAATGGGAGACCCTCCTAGAAATCCTCTTCCAGCCATCACTGCGAAGACTGTGTAGCTTACCGTTGCGATCGTCGCGACCAGGAGAGAAGAATCGCGACCCTCACCAAATCCGAGTACCACCACAACGAGCGTTAGCACCATCGCTGCTAACAACCAGGAGGAGAGACCCCCGACGACCGAGGCTCCAAAAGCGGAACTTATCGCAGAGCTGGTCGGGTTCACAAATCCTGTAAAGAGGTAATCAACTCCTGGATGGACAACAATAAGTCCACCAATCCATGGAAGATTAGTTAAGAATCCAACCACCGAGGCGTAGCAAACCACGACAAAGAGCCTTCGTGCCCTCTCGGGGCCAACGGTCACTAGATAGACAAGAACCTGCACGACGGCAGCTAGCAGCCATACGATGGCAAGTTGAGGGGCCAATGCCACAGCCAAGGCAAACAACGCGGCTACCCGCAAGTTAGACCTCCGCATAACCCGGCGCGACTTGCGTTGCGCAGCGATGGCGTCGATGGTAGCAGCGAGTAACAATGGGGCAATGGCGTAGCCAAATATGGCGTAAATTGAGCCTCTTACCAACGCTATCGCCACTATTGGCGAGAGTGCATACAGTATCCCTGATGCTCGTGCGTATCCATCAGGGAGTCGGCGGCGAGCGACTCGATAGGCTCCTATCGGCCCAATTATCAAGGAGCTGAAAACGAGCAACCAGACGCCGAGTGCGGTATGTCCGATCAACACAAATCCCAGCAGGCCTATGATCAAGTCGGAGGTGGGCAAGATAGCGACCCCGAGGAGGTGGCTCGCTCCGTGGCCTGAGAAATACGCGCCCAACAGTTGCACCGGAGAGGAATAAAGTGTGAAAGAACCCTTTAGAGGGGTCGGTGCGAAGAGCACTGAGCGCGCGAGCACAATGCTCAGGGCTATCGAGACCCAAAGAGCCCAACGCCCAAGTGAACTTCGCTCAACTCGAGTCGTCGGGGAATCTGCATCAGGATCGTCTCGAGATGCATCGTGACTCGGTCTCGTCCGATTGTGAGACAAGAAACGCCGCAATGTGAGCCAGGAACCTGAAAACGTGAGTAGACGTGGGTCAAGCCCGCGTGCAAGCATCGCCTCCCGTTCTCGACGCAGTGCATCACGCTCGGTTATGATCCCAATGGCCTTCAAGCTACCCCAGGCCACCCTAGGACGTGCGGTGAGCGTCAGGAACAATGCCTCCGCGATTCGCTCTACGAAGAACACCAACAACGCAATCGATCGCATCCGACCCTGTTCGAGCTTACTAATACACCGAGCCTGATGACGACGCTTGAGTTCTATACGCTCTGCGTGAGATAGCGCCACCCGTTCATCAGCAACAACTCCGCGTCGTACTGCCCGCAATCGTGGCGAACGACGCCCCGAGGTCGAAACTGACCTATGGCGCACGCGCGCATGCGGTGCGGTTGAGATTCGTGCGCCTGCCATCCGAACTCGACAAGACAGATCAACCTCTTGATAGACGCTACCAAAACTTGCATCAAAGCCTCCGAGCGAACTGAATAGGTCGGCACGCACCAGCATGGCACAACCGGCACCAACGGCCACCTCGTTGATCTCGTCATACTGGCCCTGGTCAAGGTCACCAACCTCAACCCTTGTTGCCGTTCCCATCAAAAAATCAAGGTCACTACCGAGTTCGAGAATCTGACGCGGGGAATCATAGGCGACAATTTTTGGGGTGACGAGACCTGAGTTGGTTGCATAAGCCACCTCCATCATTGCCGCTAGCGCATTTGGGGCGAGTGCAACATCGTCATGACAGAACAAAAAGAACTTAGCGTCGTTCACCAGTTCGACGCCTGCGTTGACCGCGGCCCCAAAGCCCGGGTTGCCTGGTAACTCAAGTACTTGAGCATTCGGGAGCAGGCGGTGGGTCAGGTCATCAACCCGACCAGATTGGTCAACATTAACTACTACGATGTCGAGATCGGGGTATCCGAGCGAGGAGATACTCGCCAGACACTCCTCGAAGTAGTCGCCCGGATCGTGGGCAACAACAACCACTGCCACTTTGGGGGGTGCTTGCATCAGAAGCTACACGCTAGTCGCCCGAGTGTGGTCCACCATCACCAAGCAGTTCTTCAACAACCTTCGCAAGAGTCTGACGGAGCGATAGCTGGGGTTGGAACCCGGTTGCCGCCTGCATTCGACTCGGATCCCCCACCACCAGCTCCACATCGTTGGGGCGTAAAAGCTGAGGGTCTACCTCTAGTTGAATCGGGTAGTCCAGGAGATCTGTCAGTATCGTGATCAAGTCGTTCACACTAACAGCCCGTCCAGAGCAAACGTTATAGACACCACCGGCCTCGCCCTCCAAGGCAAGCAATCGATAGGCTCGTACAACGTCTCTGACATCCATAAAATCACGACGAGCAGCTACATTACCTACAGTTAAACGTAAGTGACGTTTCGCTTTCGCCTCGATAAGTCGAGCAGCAAGAGCTGGTATGAGATAGTCGGACGACTGACCCGGCCCGGTATGATTGAACGGTCGTACAACGACAACAGGCATACCGTGTCCGTACCATCCTTGTAACGCAGCAATCTCAGAGGCGGCCTTTGAAGCGGCATAGGGAGATACAGGGCAGAGCTGCTGAGACTCGGAGATGGGTAGATGGCTGGGATCGACTCGCCCGTAGACCTCAGACGAAGATACGTACACAAATCGTGGTGGTCGTGGAAGATTTGCGAGCCCCAACACCAAGTTCGCAGTACTCACAACGTTGTTGTGATAGTACAGCGGGGGATCCGACCATGATGTGCCGACGTGAGATAGCGCGGCGAGGTGATAACAGACCTCGACCTCCATGACACCCAACGCGTGCTCAAGAGATCCACGATCACAAAGATTGAGATCCTGTCCAAACTCCACCACCTCGTCACCCTGGTCACGAAGGTGACGACACAGCCATCTCCCAACGAATCCATGGCTGCCAGTAACGAGAGCGCGCAACGTAGACCTATCCCTCTAAGAGCTGCCGATACAACACGACAGTCTCGCGTGCGGCGCGCTCCCATGTAAAACTCCTCGCCCACTGCACTTGACGTTCAATCTCATCAGGCGTACGCGAAGTCAGTGCTGCGGTCTCAATCCCTTGAGCAATCGAATCCACATCGTCTGGATCTGCCAACCATGCATACTCCCCGCCCACCTCGGCCATAGCCGACTTATTGCTGGTAACGACATTCAGACCCGAGGCTAATGCCTCTAGAACCGGCAATCCGAATCCCTCCGCGTTAGACACGTAGATCATCGCTCGTGCCCGGCGCAGCGCATGCCGTAACTCCTTCTCGTTGAGATAGCCCTCGATGCTCACACGTCCCCGATTGTGCATTGCATCCAAAGCGTCATCGAAGTCGCTGGTTTTCCAACCTCGCTTGCCGATGATCCGCAACCTCCAATCCGGATGTCGATCGGCTACCTTGTCAAAAGCTTGTAGAACCCTAGGCAAGTTCTTGCGTGGTTCGATTGTTCCAAGCGAGCAGAGCTCGACGCCATCATCCTCATCACCACCATGCTCTGGGACGAGCAAGGGATCAACGCCATGATAGATCACGTGTATCGGCGGCGTCACTGGAAAATGTTCACGCAGACGATCTGCGGTTGCCTGCGAGGGCACAATCAGCGCATCTGAGCGCTTCACCGCCAATCGGGTAGCACGCTGGAAGTAGCGCACCTTCGCGGGTTCATGCCATTCGGGGTTATCGAAAAAGGTTAGATCGTGGATAGTTGAGACGACCCGAAGTCTGTGGCGAGCAGCTGGAACCTGATAGTGGAGCCCATGGAACACCTGCGCACCACCCTTGATGGCGATACTTCCAAGACTCCTCTCTTGATAGAGCAGTCGAAGCGGTCGACTGTTGGGAGCAGCGATAAGATTTTCGTAGTTTCCCCGCGGTGGGAGGGCAAAAAGTCGAAGCGATGTCCGTGTCGTCAACAGTGAGATTGGAGGACGATCTTCAAGATGGTAGATGGCAGCAACGAGCTCCTTGGCGTAACGCCCCACGCCAGTGGGGTCACCAGGGATGGACGTTGCATCGATAGCTACAGGGTTCACTCCGTCAGCTCCTCCCATAGTTTTACATGTCGTCGGGCAGCCTCTATCCAGGTTAGCCCCTCAACAGCGAGCAAACCATGAGCAACCAAGCGAGACCGCAAGGGATCATCATGAACTATACGTTCAATTGCTTCGGCGATCGCATCCACATCAGTAGGCTCCACCCTGAGGCCACCAAAGCGAGCCGCAGGGATGTTAGCCGATGTCACCACAGGGACCGCCCCGGCAAGCGCCTCGATGACTGGCAGACCAAAGCCCTCCTGGAGTGGAACGTACAGGAGTGCCTGTGCACGTGCAAGCAGGCCTGAAACAACTCCAGCCGTGACCTTGCCCACCATGTAGACCCCCCGAGGTGGAGTGATCTCTGGTCCCCATCCCTTCGGGCCAACGATCACAAGGGGTAGAGGATCAAAGGTGGTAGCTCGATAATGCTGGTAGGCCTGGAGAATGCGTATCAGGTTTTTGCGTGGCTCTATCGTGCCTAACACCATTAGATATCTATCTACTATGCCAAGGTTGGCTAGCAAACTGCTGGTGGCTGCGAGATCCGCTGGCGCGACGTGATCTACCCCGGGTGGGATGACCACAATTCGTTCTGGCGCGATACCAGCGTCCATGAGCTGGGGAACCGTCTCGGTCGCCAAGGTCACGATGCGAGAATCGCTCTCGACTACCTGAGCAAGGCGACGTTCATGCCAACTTCTTGCTCGAGACGGGAACGTCTCCTGAGCAGTCCGAAACAGGAGGTCATAGACCGCTACTGCCTTCGGAATATCCATGCGGAGCGGAGGCCCGCCAAGCGAAAACGCATGGTAGAACGTCCAAGGTCCGCTCGCAAGGTGCATCCCCTTATCCCACAATCGCTGCTGTATACGATGCTCAAAACGAGCCTGGACGTGTCTGCCTTGCCACCGGCTTGGAACAATCGAAACGTCCGTTTTGGAGGTTAGAAGATCTAGGTTTAGTTCTAACCGTAGCTGGCTGATCCCTTGCAAAATACCGCCAATATAGACGCCAATACCGCCAGGTACTGGCCGAGCAAGCTGATCAACGAAGAGTAACCCGTGCCTCATCCTTGCGCCGCCCGCGCATACAAAGCTGCCATCTGCTCTCCATTCGTCTTCCAGGAGAACTGGGCGGCTCTAGCGTAGCCCCGCTCGATCATCACAGCACGAGTCTCACTCTCATCGATCAGGACCTCAAGTGCTTGAGCAAGCTCCTCTACTGCACGTGGGGGCACCATCATCGCAGCCTCGGCAACTACCTCACAAATCGCTCCAATATTCGTGGTTACCACTGGCGTGCCCACACTCATCGCCTCCAACAGTGGTAGCCCAAAACCTTCATAAAGGCTCGGGTAGGCAAAGACGTGAGCATTACGAAGGAGCCAGGAACGCTCTTGGTCAGAGACGTAACCCGGTAACAGGATACGTTCTGCTACCGCTGGACCACGAAACTCGGCTAGCAACTCATCCATCCCCCACCCAGGTTGCCCGGTCAGAACTAGACGAACATCAGGATGGCGAGAGGCAATCCGTTCAAAGGCACGAACCAAATAAACCAGTCCCTTGCGAGGCTCAAGGGTTGACACCGCAAGGATATAAGGTCGCCCATCTAGCTGGCGAGCGATAGCCGGTAGAGATGGGTTGGAGACCAGTGGTGTAACTCCGTGCGCGATCGCCACCACCCTCGACGGCTCTATACCGAAGTAGTCCAGCACTTGAGCACGCACGAACTCCGATGGAGTATGAACGATCGCGCCGGCACTTATGGCGTGGCGTACCAATGTTGGGAAACCCAGAACCTCAGGTCGACAAAAGTGAGGGTAGAGGAGAGGAGTCAAGTCATGCACGGTCACCACTGTTGCGGTGCCTTTCACTGGAGGGACGACAAAGTTCGTACCATGCACGACGTCGTACCCACGGAGGAGCCAACGAAGATCCGGCTGATACCACCGCTGCCAGGAGGCAAGGAGGGGACGTGCCGGCAGAGCCAGGTTAAGGTAGTCAACTCCCTTCGGCAGCGCTCGATGCAGCTGAGCATGCCCACGCAGGGAGATCATGAAGCCGGCCGCACGCACGTGTGCCGAAACTGACTCCGACATGCAGTAGGCAAACTCTCCGACACCGCTCCGCTGTCCGACTATGGCTGTAAGCTCAATTGCTACTCGGACGATCTACCTCCATGCTCCTACCAACACGGCCATGCATCTGTAGCCCGAAGGATACGCCAGCGCAACCTAGTCATACCGAACAACAACGCTAGCGGAGATTGTCTATGGTCGATTCACCAAAGCCTCGTCTCCGCTCCAGAATACCCAGCCACACCTGGGGACTCCTGTTTCTTTCGCTCTCCGAGCGTTGATTCTCTCTTGTTGTATCCAATGGACCGAGACTCGACAAGTCGGCGTTGTCTCCTCACGCATCCAACCCAGGTTGTCGTAGTGGGCCTTAAGCCCTAATCGTTGAGCGACAGCCGAACCATCTAGTCAATAGGATGTTCGGCTCGCCATTTGCGCGTCGGGACCTCGCATCATGAAACTTCTTCACCTCTCTATGCGGAGTGAGCCGGCCGATCCGGCGATGTAAGCCTTTACCACATCCCGGTTATCACCGATCCGAATCGCTCCCAGCACTCTAAATTCAAGGCCAGAGCAGTGCAAAATCGCCCCCTGGCTGCCCCCCGAAAGGTTGGCTGCTGGAGGAGTCTGTGCCCTCAGGCACGATCGGCACCGCCTTGGCCCAGGGTCCCGCCAACCCTGCGCATGGATGCCTGAGTAGACTGGAGTTGGAAGCAAGCACGCCGAGCTCATCAGGCGCTGGGGAAGTTACAGGGAGGCCAAAGAGTGTGATTGCGGTACTCGCGGGCGGGGTTGGAGCGGCCAAATTTCTTCGAGGTCTAACTAACGCCGGACTTGACGAAGAGATAGTTGCTATCGTCAACACGGGCGACGACTGGACACAGTATGGCCTCAAGATCTGTCCAGACCTTGATACTATCACCTATACCCTTGCCGATCTCGTAAATCCAAAGACAGGTTGGGGTGTACGTGACGAGACCTATCGCTCACGCGAGACTCTGCTGAGCCTAGGAGATGACCCATGGTTCACCCTTGGTGATCGTGACATAGGGCTGCATATGTATCGCACCAAACTTCTCGCCGAAGGTGCGAACTTGACTCAGGTCACCGCCAAGATCTCGCAAAAGCTCGACCTCTCAGTTACCCTACTGCCGATGACAAACGACGAAGTAGGCACCAAGGTGCTTGTTCAGATCCCTTCTACTGACAACGAAGGTGACCAGCTAGTTGAACTCGACTTTCAAGAATACTTCGTGCGCTACAGCCACCAACCGAGGGTTATCAGAGTTCGTTACCAAGGGATCGAGGTCGCGCGCCCAACGATGGAGGTGGAGCAAGCCCTCCTGAACGCTCGACGCATCGTAATCGCCCCATCCAACCCGATCCTCTCAATCGGGCCTATCCTCGCCTTGGGAGGTGTAGGCGACCAACTTCGACAACGAGCTGCCAACGGCGACGTAGTCGCGATCTCGCCGATCATCGCCGGGGAGGCCGTGAAGGGGCCGCTAGCCCAGATACTGGACTCTCTTATGACGCAGCACGATGCCCGCATCGTTGCTGAGCTATATCGTGAAGTAACCAGCCAGTTTGTCGTGGATACCGCAGATGTCGCTCTAGTCGACTCGATCAATGACATGGGCCTCACCGCTCTAACGACACAGACTCTTATGACCGATCTCGACTCAGCAGTCAAACTTGCCCGTTTCGCGGTTACTGTCCCATGAACCGCGCAGGGCTACAGCTGTTCACGAGCCAAATCGAAGAGGATGTCGATGTGGGAACGGATCTGGCCGATCTTATCCTGCATCACTTTGACCTAAACGATGGCGACATTATGGTGGTCACCCAAAAGGTCGTATCCAAGGCAGAAGGGCAAGTGCTAGAGGTTGTCGACGATGACCAGGAGAGCTTCGATGCGCTCGTACGCTCCGAAAGCCGTCGTATTCTCCGTCGGAGGGGTACGCTCGCAATCACCGAGACTCATCACGGCTTCATCTGTGCAAATGCCGGTATCGATCGATCGAATACCGACGCCGGAACGGTCACTCTTCTTCCAAAAGATCCAGATCGGAGTGCTCGTCGCCTTTTGCACCAGCTACAATACCGCTCTGGCGTTCGGCTCGCGGTACTTATCACGGATACCTTTGGCCGAACATGGAGGTCAGGTGTGACCGACGTCGCTATAGGGGTCGCGGGCCTAACTCCAATTGCCGACCTAAGGGGAACCCGTGATCACAACGGCGTTCCCCTTCAAGCTACCGAGGTGTGCATCGCTGACGAGATAGCGGCTGCAGCAGATCTTATCAAGCGAAAAGACGGCCGTACACCATTTGTCCTTGTAAGGGGAGTAGATACAGCGCACTTTGGACTCGGAAGCATCGGCACAGACGTCGTCCGTGGCTACGGGTTCGACCTTTTCCGCTAACGAGCGACTGTGCCACTCCGCATGGCACCATACCACTGCAAAACCTGCTCTAGACCCCGCTCAAGCGTGGTGCTAGCGTGCCACCTCAAATACCATCCTGCTCGCCTTGCATCAAGGCTCGATCGCAGGATCTCCCCGGTGATTGCCTCTTTATGGTTCGGCTGGCGATAATCGCAGCCTGAGATTCGATACATCTCCTTATGTAGGGTATCGATCGAGGTCTCGACACCAGTGGCGATATTTAGCACTAGCCCTCCACCCTGGTCGAGCGACCTGTAGAACGCATCGACGACATCCTCAACATAGACAAGATCTCTAGTCTGGCTGCCATCTCCAATGATGGTGGCCTGCTCTCCAGCCGCGATCGCCTGTGCAAACTTGGCGACAACACCTCCCTCGCCGAGCAAACCCTGTCTCGGTCCGTAGACGTTGGCCAAAACTAGGGCGGTATATTCCAGGTCAAAGTTGTTGCGATAGAGGCGTAAATAGTCCAGCACTACATCTTTAGAAAGACCATAAAACGAATCCGGCAAGTGGGCAACGTCTTCACGAATGGGAAGCTCGGACGACGGCACTGCGCCGTAAACACCCGCACTCGTGGCAAAGATCACCTTCGCGACCCCTGAATGCCTCGCTGCCTCGAGCACTCGAAGGGAACCAACGACATTCGCTGATAAATCTCCGAGTGGGTCGATCATGGATTCCCTGACATTCACCTTGGCAGCAAGGTGAATTACAGCCAGAGGCTTGCGGCGGGTCATCAAGGCCAAAAGATCGCCATCAACGATATCAAGTTTGTGGAAATGCAGCCCCCGATCGCCTTTGCCCCTTGCAACTCGGAGATTTGCGAGCGAACCAGCGGAAAGATTATCTACAACGTCTACCTCATAGCCAGCATCGATCAATCTTTCAACCAGGTGGGAACCTATAAAACCGGCCCCTCCGGTTACCAGAATCGGAGCCGTCATCTATGGATGTCCAGCCCCAACTAGCGAATCCCCGGGGTGTAGTTCTGTGCTTTCCGCAACAATAGCCAAAGCGTCAAGGTGAACGTTCTCAGGTATCACCGTCCGCGCACCAACGATAGACCCACGAACCACCGAGCCCGGACCCACCCGAGCTCCCTCGAGAACAATCGAGTCGACAATCGTGGCCCCATCAGAGATCTCAACTCCATCCTCGATCACCGATCCGATGACCCTCGACACGGAACTAAGCTCGACCGACGCACCGATGTAACAATGGCCATCGGAGTCGTCGTCAGGTTGATTAGGAGCTGGATACCATGCGCGAGGAGGGACAAGCTCACCCAATCGCGCCCCGAAGAGAATGTCGCGAATAGCCCGGTAATAATTCTTGGGAGTACCTGCATCCAGCCAGTAACACTCGTAAGCCCTCGCAAAGAGGCTCCCTTGTTCTACAAGGTGTGGAAACAGCTCGCGCTCAATCGACATTCTTCCACCTTGGGGGATCAGCTCCAAAGCACTGGGTTCAAGTATGTAGATCCCCGCGTTGATGTCGTGGGACGGAGCAGACTCAATCGGCGGCTTTTCAACAAACCTGAGTGCGCGTCCTCTGTCGTCTTTGACAACAACGCCGAACTGACTAGGATCCTCAACCTTAACTAATCCGATGGTGGCTTGGCTTCGACGGTCCAGGTGGAAATCCATCAGATCTTTGACATCAAGATCGGTCATAATATCGCCATTTACCACCAGAAAAGTCTCATTAATACCGGCGCTCTCCGCTGCAAAGCGTATTGCACCAGCCGTATCAAGGGGCTCCTCTTCAATCGCATAGGTAAGGCGTACCCCCGCCGCCTCCCCATCAGGGTAAGCCAATCGGAAAGCATCCGGCTGATACCCAAGCGACAGAACAACCTCATCAACGCCAAACCCACTCAACCGATGCAAAACTCGCTCAAGCATCGGGAAGCCTATAACCCTCAGCATCTGCTTTGGAGTGTGGAACGTCAGCGGTCGAAGGCGAGTGCCCTCCCCTCCGACGAGAACGACTGCTCGCATCTCCCCTCCTACTTCTTGGTACTACTCTTCGACTTGGCTGTGCCTGTTGACTTGGCTGTGCCTGTTGACTTGGCTGTGCCTGTTGACTTGGCTGTGCCTGTTGACTTGGCTGTGCCTGTTGACGTACTCGTCGAGCCAACAGTAGCAAGATTCGCCGCCGTCGGAGGCTGTGATGGTGTCACACCTTTAGCCAGGACACCCACAGTGACGATCTGGTCATTCTGTAGCCGAACCTGAGAAGGGTTGACGTAAACCGTTGGCTTGGTTGCCAAAAGCGAAGACCACACATAGATGCCAAACTTAGCTGGCTTACCGTTACAGCCTGCTGAGGCAAGTACAGCCTTGCCACCTGGGAGCGTGAATCCATTTTTCGTGATAGTCAACCCGGCTATGCCCTTGGGAACCAACGCGAGTGTAGCGTTCGCCCCTTCTTCAGACTTTGACTTTGGCGCTACCGCTAGAACACCATTGCCCAGAGAGGTTACACCACTCTTGACCGCTGATGTCTTCGCGAGAACCGGCAAGTACTTGCCGCATGCATCAAAGCCGATGGCGGTATGCCATGTTGTACCGATAACAGGCTGATCCGCCGCCGTGGTCGCCGACGTCGGATGATCAATCTCGTACTTCGAGTAGCCGATAACCGCCACCCCAGCAACAACTATGATCGCCAACGCAGAATAAAACCCTAAAGGGATCTGCCGTCGAACTTTCGCTCCACGACCAGATGCCTGTGCCCTTGCGACTCTACGAGCGCTCTCTTTACTTGCCATAACAGGTTAAGGCTACCGTCTTTTTGAGCTCGCTAGGGCGGATGGTCGCGACTTACCTGGTTCAGTCGTTGTATCGATTCACAGCAGGACTTAATCGGCTTACCTTATCGGGGATTGCACACGACAAGCCTGAAGAAAACCTCCCCATGCCGACCAGTTGATGTAGGAGTCATCGGCCAAACAAAATTGGTCCGACCTCGGCAACTGCATTAGCAAAAGACCGTCACTGTCGCCATCCGGGTATGCGCATCTCTCCTAGTTGCGAACTGAACCCGAAATACTGGCGCGCAACAAGCTCAAACCGCATCGAAGCGCAATACCAAACTCGACAACAAGCAGGCTAAGAGTTGATCGTCGCTCCGCTGCAGCGTAGACGGCCATCGACCTATGGTGCTCGAGCAAAGCTCGCGAACGTCGCTGATCACTTGATCTACCGCCGTAATGGGTAACTACCGCCAACGGCTGATAGACAATCTGGTAACCAAACAGGGTAAGTCGGCGACATAAGTCGACGTCCTCTAGATACAGGCGGTACTTTGTATCGAATCCAGCTACTCGACGTAGCGCTGAAGTGGGGCATGCAAGAAAAGCACCTGAGATCCACGGAACGACGACAGCAAGTTCAGGATCTACATCGCTCATGCGATAGGAACGCGTCGCTGGGCTGGACGGAGCAAGCCACCCAATGGCACCATGCCACATCGACTGCCACAACGAGGGAAAACGCCGAAAGGATGGATACCGGCTGCCGTCGCTATTGACCACCTTTGGACCAACTGCACCGACATTTCCGTCTGCCTCCAGAACGGCCGCAAGAGCATCGATAGCTCCCGGGTGAACCTCAATGTCAGGATTCGAGATCACAACTATGGACTCCTGCACCATTGCCAATCCACGATTGATCGCTGCTCCGTAACCGAGATTCATTCCAAAGGCGAGTTGATGCACAACGACGTCACCTATGCAGCTGGTCCGATCGTAAGATTCCTCAACTCCGTTGTCGATGACGACAATCCTGTCCACCCCTTGTTGTCGGAGCTGCTCAATAAGCTGCTCAATTGGTCCGGACCTATACTGCACGATGATCACAGCAACACTACAGTTCACAGCCGCTCCAAGTCTCTCACGACTCGCTCTATCGCATCATGCCAATCATCAGTAGTCCGGCCCAGCGCGGCACTATACGCAGAGGTGGCGAGTACCGAATGCCTTGGGCGAGGTGCCGGATAACGATCAGCAACCGAGGCAGCGGTAACCTCTACTACCTGCCCAGGATCACGACCGAGCAGAGTCAGAATCCAACGAACCACCTCGAACCAGGACGCACTACCGCCGTTGACAACGTGAAAGCAACCGCTACAGCTACTCAACATCAACTGGATGCTCGCCTCACTCAGATCATCAGCAATCGTAGGCGAGCCTATCTGGTCGCCTACGAATCTAAGCGTCGAACCCTCCTTGGCTAGACGCACGACCGTGGAGGCGATATTTCCACCTGATGAACTCATTAACCATGCGGTTCGAATATTGAGATCGCGCCCCACGCGAAGCTCCTGCTCGCCTCCGAGTTTACTTCGGCCATAGACTCCCAGAGGGTCAACCGGATCCCACTCACGATAGGGCTGTGCTGATTCACCATTGAAGACATAATCGGTGGAGAAGTTGCAAACCCTACCGCCGACAGCCTCAGCTGCCTCAACCATCCATCGCACAGCAAGTGCATTGACCAAAAAGGCTCGCTCTGGCTCACGTTCGCACCGATCGACCGCAGTGAAGGCCGCTGCGTTGACTACCCAATCCGGCCGAAGCGAACGGATCACTTCGTGGACGGCACCACGTTGCCGAACATCTATGTCCTCCGAGGAAAAAGCGAACACCTCAACCGGAAGATCGAGTTCACCGAGTCGCCTAGCGAGCCGTTGGCCAAGCTGACCATGAGCTCCCAGAACGACGAACCGAAGCTGGCTCACGATCGAAGCTGCCAGGCTGCCGATTCCTGAACCGGCGCCCTACCTAACAACGGCCGCCACCACGCCTCGTTATCTCGATACCAGCGTATCGTCTCGCGCATTCCTTCATCAAACGTTATCGAGGGTGTGAATCCGAGTTCAGTCCTAATCTTGGATGAGTCCAGGAGGTACCGGCGATCATGCGATGGTCGATCAGGAACCGTGGTCTTAAGCGTTGCCGGTTTCCCCAATTCCGCGAGTATGCGATCGGCGATCTCTTCGATCGAATACTCCGAACCCGTGCCCACATGGTAGGTTTCGCCAGCTTTCCCCTGATGAATAACCAGATCAATAGCTCTCGCATGATCAAGTACGTGAATCCACTCTCGGCGGTTGTCCTTGGAGGCATACAACGGAAGGGGTTGATCCTGTAAGGCCAAGGCGGCGAAAAGCGGAATCAGCTTCTCGGGAAATTGATACGGTCCATAGTTGTTCGCGCAGTTAGTAATACTAATCGGGAGTCCGTAGGTCAGCGAATATGCCCTGACCGCATGATCGGCTGCTGCCTTCGATGCATTGTACGGAGTGCGTGGTCGATACGGAGACGTCTCCGTGAAGGCCTCATCGGCATCGAGGTCAAGATCACCATACACCTCACACGTCGAAACATGGTGAAATCGTGTCAAACCTCCATAGGCCCGAGCAGCCTCAAGAAGTCCAACAGTACCTGTCACATTCGTACGAAAGAAGCGTTCCGGATCGATTATGGCCAGGGAGTTATGCGACTCAGCGGCAAAATTAACGACAACATCGATCGAATGACGGTCAAGTACCTCATGAACATGTCCAGTGTTGCCAATATCCGCCTGGACAAATCGGATCCGATCATCAAGATCGACTAGCGATTCCTTGCAGCCCGCGTATGTAAGTGCATCTAACACCACCACCACGTCTTCAGGATGGGTCTTAGACCAGTACCGTGTGAAATTCGAGCCAATAAAGCCAGCTCCTCCGGTTACCAGTAGTTTCACGGCCCTCGCCTTTCATGTTAGCGAAACATTGCGAGCACAGACTATAGCAACTCTACCCGAGCATGATCGCCTACCACGAGCTTGGTAGCTCGGGGTCGCTCGTTTCGATGGCAAATCGTGGCAAATTTCCCAATCACCGATCCTTCGATCGCACCTACATCGTCAACGATAGAGTCACTCAAGATAATCGAATTCACTACTTCAGAAGCTGAGATCGAACAACGATCGCCGATCGCCGAAAATGGGCCAACATAACACGACTGCAGCGAAGCATCACGACCAATAACAGCTGGACCTCGGATGATTGAATCAACGATCCTCGCACCGGCCTCTATGAGAACTGGCCCATCCACCTGCGAATCGATCACCTCCCCCATGATCAGTGGACGGATAGCCATTAACGCAATCCTGTTCCCTTCGAGCAACGCCTCAGGATCTCCAAGATCCTTCCAGTACCCGTCGACCATCGACGAGTTCACTCCAAACCCGTGCTCGATGAGCCAACTGATAGCATCGGTTATCTCAAGCTCTCCCCTGGCGGATGGCTCGATGTCGGCAACTGCCTCGTGGATGTGGTGGTCAAAAAGGTAAACACCTACCAAGGCCAAGTCAGACGGAGGGTTATCAGGCTTCTCAACGAGACGCAGGACGGAGCCATCACCTGCGATCTCGGCAACACCAAACTTCCTAGGATCAGGAACCCGTGCCAAAAGAATCCTTGCAGCTGTGGAAGCATCACGCTCGATGAATCCTTGGACAATATCAGAAACCCCACCTACCAGAAAGTTATCGCCGAGATACATAACAAAGTCCTCATCGCCAAGAAATTCTCTGGCGATCAGCACGGCGTGAGCCAACCCACGAGGTGCATCCTGGGGGAGGTAGGTCACCTTCAGCCCGAAATTCGAACCGTCGCCGACCGCCGCCTTAACCTCGACAGCCGTATGCCCGACCACAATGCCCACCTCAGTGATCCCGCACTCAGCAATTGCTTCAAGTCCATAAAAAAGAATGGGTTTATTCGCAATAGGCACGAGCTGTTTCGATGCAGTATGGGTCAGCGGGCGAAGTCGAGTTCCGGACCCTCCAGCAAGAATAAGTGCCTTCATGTAGTTCTCCTAAGAGGTAGGGAGGCCAAGGGAGCGTGCAATGACCAAGCGTTGCACCTCTGACGTCCCCTCGCCAATCTCAAGTATCTTGGCGTCTCGATAGTAGCGCGCAACTGGAGACTCTTCAATGAAACCTGCACCTCCAAAAATCTGAGTTGCGTCGCGAGCTATCGAAACCGCTGCCTCGGTCGCATAAAGTTTCGCTACAGCTGCCTCCCTCTTAAATGGACGTCCGTGATCTTTCAGCCAAGCTGCCCGATAGACTAACAGACGCGATGCTTGAATAGCAACCTCCATGTCGGCACACTTGAAAGAAATCGCCTGATAACGAGCGATTGGACCTCCAAAAGCGTTCCGATTTGCAGCGTAGGCAAGTGACTCGCGTAGGCACGCCTCTGCCAAACCAAGTGCAAGTGCTGCAATCGAGATACGACCATCATCGAGGATTGCAAGGAACTGCGCAAACCCCCTACCAGGATCACCAAGTAGAGCTTCTTGACCCAATTCAACGTCAACGAGACTGAGTGGATGGGTGTCAGAGGCATGCCAGCCTAACTTCTTATACGCTGGCTCCACGGTAAATCCTGGCGTACCTGATGGCACGATGAAACTTGACACCCCTTCATCTCCTCGCGCGGTGACCGTCACAAGTGACGTAATTGGAGTTCCAGAGTTCGTAATGTACGCCTTTGTACCGTTCAAGAGGAAGCGTTCCCCGTGGCGATCCACCCGGGTGCGAGTAGCTCCTGCATCGGAACCTCCATCGGGTTCCGTCAGCCCAAAACCACCAAGCGCGCGACCGGCACAAAGATCAGGAAGCCACCGCTGCTTCTGCTCCTCGTTACCGAACTGATAGATAGGATTGGCACCGAGCCCCACACCAGCAGACAAGGTTATCGCCAATGAGGAGTCGCCCTTGGCCAACTCCTCGACTGCAATACACAAAGAGGTAAAGTCACCACCACCCCCTCCGTAGGCCTCGGGAAATATCATCCCAAACAGTCCAAGTTGACCGAGTTCTAGCACCTGCGGGAGCGGGAACTCACCCCGCTCATCCCATCCAAGAGCGTTAGGCAACACCTCAGCGCCAACGAAATCAGCCACTACTTTACGAAGTGCTTCATGCTCTTCGCTGAACTCAACCGACATACTGCCCTCCTCGCTCAATCGTTACACTACCTGCGGGGCGGCCCCGCTGAACCGCCCCGCTACATACCTTCTGTTCGGAACTACGCCGTTTGGGAGTACTCCACGGCCAACCAGTGTCCATCGCCATCGATCACCTCGGAATCATAGATTCCAAAGAGGTAGCTACAAGGGTGTTGCGACACCCCTTTATAACTACCACTCAACGATCAAATCCGCACCTTTCTGCTGTCGGCTACTCCATAGATATCCGCGTGAATAGCGCTAGAGCAGCTCGCGCATCAAGCGATTGTTGGTTAACAGCGATCCTATAGGTCACCCACTACGCCAAGATGTTCTACATCACCAACATGAAGTGCAATTCGACCACTGACGGTCTTGACAACCAAACAGCCTTCCTGATCGACATCCTCCGCCAATCCTATCACCTCGCCTTCCGGACGCAGAATCCGCACTTGGCGTCCCAGTGTTGAGGAGAACTCTCTATAGCTTGCCAGCACTGACTCTGTTCGCCCCTCCAGCAGCCTTAGAATCTGGTCATTGAGCTCCCTAAGGTAGTTTAGCAAAAGAGTGTCACGTAATAAAAAGAAGTCCTCGCCGGTATAGCCATCAAGCGTGTCGATGAGACGGCTAAGAGTACGCCCATCGACAAGTGTTGGTGTTGCAGTGAGGTTAAGACCTAGTCCGAGTACTCCCTGGTAGGTCGTGCCATCGAAACTCCCATCGACGAGAATGCCGCCTAACTTTCCTCCACCCACCATAAGGTCATTGGGCCATTTCAGTACGATTCCAGAGGCACCAAGAGCCCTCACTGCTAGGACTGCGGCATTGGCAACTGCGAGTGGCAACAAGTTGATAGCCGCTTGTCTTGGAAGATGGACCAAGACGGAACAGGCCAAGCCACTTCTAGGGATGTCGTAGAAACTACGACCCCTCCTGCCTCGCCCCGCGACCTGATGGTCAGCAACAACCACCAATCGCTCCAGACTAATTCTGGCAAAACGGTCTATCATGGTACGATTCGTTGACTCGGTCTCATCAAGTAGGATTATCCGCCATGGGGTAGTACTGTCCATCACTCAGCAACCCTAGGGGATGGGTGTGAGCCAGCCATCTTTGACAGGCAGGTTATTCCAGGCTTAGCTGGGTATAAAGAATTCGAGTCGAACCAAACGAGAAAGGCGGCACAGGTGTTTGAACGGCTACTAGTAGCGAACCGAGGAGAGATTGCGGTTCGTGTGATCCGGACAGCACGAGAGATGGGTATTACCACAATTGCCGTATACTCCGACGCCGACCGAGATGCCATGCATGTCCGTTATGCCGACGAAGCTTACAATCTGCCAGGGACCTCAGCCAGGGGCAGCTATCTCAATACTGAGCGAATCCTCGAGATCATTGAACGAACTGGAACCCAAGCCGTGCACCCAGGTTACGGCTTCTTCAGCGAGAACACAGACTTTGCCCGAGCTATTGAGAGCACCGGAGTAGTCTTTGTTGGCCCACCCCCAGAAGCCATCGAGGTGATGGGCGACAAGATCTCCTCGCGCATCGCGGCAACTGCAGCCGGCGTTGCTGGCGTGCCTGGTACTACTGAGGTGCTGCAAAGTGCCGACGAGATCGTAGCCTTTGGTGAACAGTACGGCTGGCCAGTCGCCATAAAGGCAGCCTATGGCGGAGGGGGACGCGGCATGCGAGTGGTAAATTCAGCCGCCGATGCAGCTGAAGCCCTTGCGTCGGCTCAACGAGAAGCACTTGCATCATTCGGTCGTGATGAGTGTTACCTAGAACGATACCTCACTTGGCCGCGACATGTAGAGATGCAGATCATCGGCGATGCGCACGACAACCTCCTCTGGCTAGGAGAACGAGACTGCTCCTGTCAGCGGCGACATCAAAAACTGATAGAAGAGTCTCCTGCTCCAGATTTTCCCGATGAAGTACGAGTGCAAATGGGCGAGGCTGCCGTCAAAGTCGCCCGAGCGTGTGGCTACCGCAACGCCGGGACAGTCGAGTTTCTCTACCAAGATGGACAGTTCTACTTCTTGGAGATGAACACCCGTCTCCAGGTCGAGCACCCTATCACTGAGGCGATAACCGGTCTTGACCTGGTTGAACTCCAACTTCGTGTCGCTGCAGGCGAACCCCTACCTCTCTCGCAAGATCAGATTGTCCGCACCGGGCATGCAATAGAGATCCGTCTCAATGCCGAAGATCCTTCGGGGGGGCGATTCATACCGTCTCCCGGACCAATCGTGCGCTTCGACCGCGCTGACGGCCCTGGAGTTCGCACAGACGCCGGGTACGAGGCGGGTGACACTATCAGTCAGTATTATGACAACCTGATTGCAAAACTCATCGTATGGGCACCTGATCGCGAGCGTGCCATCGCTAAGGCGATCCGCGCGCTACGAGAGACCAAGCTCGAAGGGGTTACGACAACAATCCCGGCAGATCTCGCCATACTCGAACACCCGGACTTCCACGCCGTTGAACACTCGACCAAATGGGTAGAGGATCGTCTCGACCTGAGTACATTGACAGCCGCGCCAACTACTGGAACAAGTGAGAGCCCAAGCGTCCCAACCGAAGTTGTCGCAGAGGTCAATGGGAAACGAGTCGCGGTCAAACTCTATCTTCCCGAGATGACCCAAGTCACCCCAACCCGCCCAAATCCAACACGTTCAGAAGTACCAACACCTCGATCCGCACGGGCCCAAGGGGGTAAGCCAAGTGCAGCTTCCGGATCAGGAACCGTAACTGTACCAATGCAAGGTACAGTCGTCAAGATCTCAGTCGAGGTAGGTCAAGAGGTCAGCGTTGGCGACACCGTCATCGTATTGGAGGCCATGAAGATGGAGAACTCCATCCTCGCTGAGCGTTCTGGTACAGTAAGCGAGATCAGAGTCAAACCAGGCGACACGGTCGGCACAGGTGACGTCGTCGCGGTCATCGCCTAAGAACTGGGCCGAAGGAGAAAGATGCCACAAGTTGATGGAGAACGGAGGGCAATACGGTCAGCGGCAGAGCGAAACTATGGTCGTGCCTACGACCTTTCTCATCGGATTCATGCAAATCCTGAACTCGCTTTTGAAGAGGTCAAGGCCGCTACATGGCTGGCCAGTGAGCTCGAGGCGGTGGGTTTCACGACAACCAAGGGGGTTGGGGGTCTAGATACCGCTGTGCTCGGTGAAGCTGGATCTGGTGAACTAGTGGTCACACTCTGCGCAGAGTACGATGCACTGCCAAAGGTTGGACATGCATGTGGTCACAACATCATCGCCGCAAGTGCCTTGCTCGGTGCAGCGTCGCTCATCGATCTCGTCGATGAGCTTGGCATTACCCTGCGCGTCATCGGAACTCCAGCAGAAGAGGGTGGTGGTGGAAAAATCATCCTGCTTGAGGAGGGAGTCTTCACCGGTACAAACGTCGCAATGATGCTCCATCCAGCCCCAATGGAGGCTGATAGGATGCATGTGCAAGCAGCACGCCACTTCCTCGTCTCATTTGAGGGGAAGGACTCGCATGCAGCCGCGGCGCCACAACTAGGCGTCAACGCGCTCGACGCCATGACGATCTCTCTAACTTCGATTGGGCTCTTGCGTCAACATATTCTTGCTGACGACCGCATCCATGGGATCATAACCAAGGGAGGGGATGCTCCGAACATCATCCCCTCGCTAGTTGAGGGCGAGTTTCTTACCCGCTCCGCAACGCTTGCGGAACTCGAAAATCTCGCACCGCGCGTCGACCGGTGTTTCGAGGCAGGAGCACTAGCAACGGGCGCTAGCTGTACCATCAGTGATCGCGGACCCATCTATTCCCAACTTGTTACCGACGAGGACCTCGCCGCGATCTATGTTCGTGAAGCGACACATATTGGCCGCACCTTTCCTGTCGATGATCGACCATTGTCAGCCTCTACCGACATGGGAAATATCTCACTAGAGGTGGCAACAATTCACCCGCTTGTCAACATCAACTCCTGGCCAGCAGTCAACCATCAACCAGGGTTCACAGAGGCTGCAAAATCGCCAGAGGCAGACCGAGCGATGTTCGAAGGGGGGATGGCGCTCGCTATGACTGCGGTTGTGGCCGCCACCGACAATGAGATTCGACAGCGACTCATCGCCTGCCCCTGCCGATAAGGTGATCATCTCCTCTATTCATCGATCGAAGATTGATAATGGAGTTCGATAGGACCCTGCGCCGCAGGCGCATGCATCGTTCGTTCACGGACGAACCTGTCAAAATCGAACAGGTTCTTGCGCTTTGTGAAGCCGCAATTAGGGCACCATCAGCAGGTTTCACCCAGGGTACCGAGCTTATCGTGGTCACGGATCCAGGACGAATAGGCAACATACTCGAACTCATCACAACCGAGGGCTGGCTGCGCAACTCGCCCACCCATAGCGGTCTCCTCAATACGCAAGCGCTCATATTCCCAATTGTCAACAAGCCGGCGTATCTAGCACGTTACGGAGAGCCAGATAAAGCCGATACCGGCATGGCTTTTGAAGATGCCTGGCCACAGCCGTATTGGACGGTGGACGCTAGCTTCGCTACGATGCAACTCCTGCTGAAGGTCGTCGATCTAGGTCTCGGTGCTACCTTCATGGGCATCTACCATGGTGCGGACCGGCTGCAGGATCTGTTGGCTCTGCCTCGTGGCCTCGAACCCTTGGGGATCGTCTGTATTGGACACCCAGCAAGCACGCTGGCAACAGGTTCGCCGAGTCGACGTAAGCGCAGAGGACCAGCCACGCTTATCCACCATGAGCACTGGTAACATGATGAAGGGAGGCTTTTAAAGTTCATGTCCAACTTCCGTAATCTGCTTGCGAACGCAAAGACACAAATCAATGAGCTTGAAGTCGCCGAGGTGCAGGCGCATTCGGATGTCGACTGGGTTTTTCTTGATGTTCGCGAACCAGAAGAGTTCGCTCAAGGGACCATCCCCGGCAGTGTCCTGCTCCCCCGAGGCAACCTTGAACTCCAAGTCGAGAGCATGATTCCCGACAAGCAAACCCCCGTCCTGGTCTACTGTGCAGCCGGTGTACGTAGCGCCTTCGCAGCGGCGACCCTTGGCCAGCTCGGTTATACCCAAGTAGCATCACTAATGGGAGGCTTCGAGGCCTGGAAGGAGCAAGGGGGTGTCTGGTCCGTCCCGAACCGCCTCGGCGACGATCAACGCCGTCGCTACCATCGCCACCTCCTCCTACCAGAGGTCGGCGAGGAGGGGCAACGCAGGTTACTCAACTCCAAAGTCCTCCTCCTTGGGGCAGGTGGACTCGGTTCTCCAGCTGCTCTCTACCTAGCAGCGGCAGGTATAGGCAGTCTTGGGATACTCGACATGGACGAAGTGGATCTCTCCAACCTCCAAAGACAGATCATCCACTCGACAGACGCGGTCGGTCAACGCAAAGTTGACTCCGCCAAATCAGCGATTAACGCACTAAATCCAGAGGTTGATGTGTTGACCTACGATTGTCGTCTCGACGAAACCAACGTGGCCACGATCATCGCTGACTTCGATCTTATCGTTGATGGCACCGACAACTTCAACACTCGCTACCTCATAAACGATGCAGCGACGGCAGCTCGTATTCCTGTAGTCCATGGATCGATATATCGATTTGAAGGTCTAGTCACCATCTTTGACCCGCCCAAGGGACCATGCTATCGATGTTTTCTCCCAGCACCTCCACCTCCTGAACTCGCACCATCCTGTGCGCAAGCTGGAGTCTTAGGAGTTCTGCCTGGCATTATTGGCTCGCTTCAGGCGATGGAAGCTATAAAGCTAATCCTTGGGATCGGCGAGACCCTCGTTGGACGCATCCTCACCTACGACGCGTTATCCGAGTCGTTCAGCACCTATAACCTTGAACGCAACCCCGGCTGTGAAACCTGTAGCGTTCAGACACACGACCTCGTCGATCACACTCACACCAGGACCGCCTGACCCTCTACGACACTCTAGGCATGGTTCGGATGCAAAAAGCGCGACCTCCCACAATACAAGTAGTATGACAAGGGTGAGCGCAAGACAAACCGATTCAGAGATCCCAATCGAACCCGTGTACTCTCCGGAGACAACCTCGGTCGACTATGCCAAAGACCTCGGTGATCCAGGCGTCTTCCCGTTCACCCGAGGCATCTACCCAGAGATGTACCGTCGGCGTAGCTGGACAATGCGCCAATACGCAGGCTTCGGGACCGCCGAGTCTACCAACGAACGTTTCCACTTTCTTCTAGCGAACGGTCAAACTGGCCTCTCATGCGCATTCGATCTTCCGACGCAGATGGGTTACGACGCAGACCATCCACGTGCCGATGGAGAGGTGGGTCGGGTTGGAGTTGCAATCTCGTCAGTTGAAGATATGCACCGACTGCTAAAAGGAATTCCGCTCGACCAAGTCACCACCTCGATGACCATCAATGCGACTGCGGCCACCCTATTGCTACTGTACCAACTAGTCGCCGAGGAGACCAATGTCGACCCATCCAAGATCGGTGGAACCATCCAGAACGACATCCTGAAGGAGTACGCCGCTCGCGGTACCTACATCTACCCACCACGTCCCAGTATGCGAATTATCACCGACATCTTCGCCTATTGCCAACGAGAGTTGCCTCATTTCAACACGATCTCAATCTCCGGATATCACATACGTGAAGCAGGTTCGACCGCCGCCCAAGAGCTCGCTTTCACCATCGCGAACGGCATTGCCTACGTCGAGGCTGCGCTCGCGGCTGGACTTGCCATCGATGACTTCGCACCCCGGCTTAGCTTCTTCTGGAACGCACACAACAACCTGTTCGAAGAGGTTGCCAAATTCAGAGCTGCCCGTCGAATATGGGCACATCTTATGAGAGATCGCTTTCATACCGATGATCCAAGATCACAACTCATGCGCTTTCACACCCAAACAGGTGGCTCAACCTTAACCGCCCAACAGCCAGAGGTAAATCTGGTCCGCGTATCTGTGCAAGCCTTGGCCGCAGCGCTCGGAGGGACACAATCGCTCCATACCAACGGCTACGATGAAGCGCTTGGCCTACCCACCGAGAAGGCAGCCAGGCTTGCCCTGCGCACTCAACAGGTTATTGCCTATGAAACTGGTGTAACCGACACAGTAGACCCGCTGGCCGGGTCCTACTATGTGGAATCCCTCACAACCGCAATAGAAGAGAAGGCTCAGCACTATCTTGACGAAATTGATGGACAGGGCGGTGCCGTCGCAGCCATAGAGCGTGGCTTCATTCAACAGGAGATAGAGCGCGCCGCTTACGCCTACACGAGGGCCGTTGACGCAGGAGAGAAGGTCATTGTCGGAGTAAACCGCTTCGTAGATGAACAGGAGATCAGCCCAGAGGTATTCCCAATCGACCCAGCCTTGCAACGTCAACAAGCCGATCGAGTACAGGAGTTAAGACGGCGGCGAGACCAGCACTCCGTAGACCTAGCACTCGCAGAACTTCGCACAGCCGCAGAAGGCACCGATAACGTCTGCTACCCGATGAAGCGCGCCCTAGCGGCGCGCGCGACTCTAGGCGAAGTCGCTGACACCCTTCGCGGCGTATTCGGTACCTACGCACCTACTTGATTCTATACTTTTCTATGCTATACTGATACCATCTAAAAGCCAAGGAGGGCTCATATGGTTCAGGAAGGTTCGCGTCCAGAGTTACTCTCTATCTCTCGTTGGGAGGTTCCGCACAACCGTGAGCAGTGGTGGCCAATTGCTTCGGATTACGTCCAGCTTCTCTGGTTGCCAATACTCGGTCCATCAAGCATCGTTCTGCTTCAGCGCCTCGATCTTCTGATTGGGCGCACGGCTCGCATCAGCATCCCGGCTCATGAGTTAGCGCGTTCGCTCGGCCTTGGCCACACCCCAAGCCGCGGTTCGCTTCTTGATCGGAGCATCGATCGTTGTCGAGATTTCCATCTCCTCAGAGAGCTCATACCGGGGCTCATAGAGGTCCCACGCGAGCTACCACCCCTCAGCGCCCGACAGCTCAAGCGTCTTCCGGAGAGTCTCCAGGCCCTAGCTTCGAACCGACCTGACCTACGCCAGTATCGAACGATCACAGACCGCGACGGCCGGCTACACCAACTCACCGCTACGCTTGCCAATCTGGGCGCAAGCAACGACGAGATCTGTGATCAACTCGTTCGGCTCGGCTACGCTCCGGGTTCGGTTCCCCGGGCTAGGAGTTCGTCTGCTGCAACCAGCGGATAAAGGTCAAAACTCCGAAGCCAGTAGCACCAGCACGTATCCAACCGCGGTCACCTTCGGCACGCGACGGGCCCGCGATATCGAGATGTGCCCATCGCGCATCCGGTACGAACCGCTGCAAGAGAAGAGCGGCGGTGATCGCGCCCCCACCGCGCTTCCCAATATTTTTCATGTCCGCTACTTCTGAGGCGATCAACTTCTCGTAACTCTTCGGAAGAGGAAGCTGCCAATTGGGCTCAACTGCCTGACTTCCAGCAGCATGCAGGGCAGAAATCAAGTCGTCATCGTTTCCCATAACGCCAGCTACCTCATCACCAAGAGCAACGACGCAGGCCCCGGTGAGTGTCGCGATGTCGACGATCTCCTCATTACCGTCCTCTAGAGCGAGAGTAAGGCCATCCGCCAAGACCAGCCGACCCTCGGCATCCGTGTTCAACACCTCGATGGTGCGACCAGAGCGAGTAATCAGGACGTCGCCCGGCTTTTGTGCACTGCCCGAGGGCATGTTCTCTGTCATCATGAGATAGCCATTGACCTCGTGGGAGACGTTGAGAGCTCGCAATGTCGACATAGCAGCCAGCACGGCAGCGGCACCACCCATGTCGGTCTTCATGGTCATCATTCCTTCGCCCGACTTCAACGACAGTCCGCCTGAGTCAAAAGTGATACCTTTGCCTACGAGTCCCACCTTCTTGGTAGTCGAGTGTTGGGGACGATATGTGAGTTTGATGGCTCGAGGGGGCTCAACCGATCCACGAGCCACGCCCAAAAGGCCACCTAGGCGTTCATGTGCACAGTCGTTCTCGTCCCAGATCCGTATCTCTAGACCAGAACGTGCTGCCACATCACTGGCAATACGTGCAAAATCGGTTGGTGTCAATCTAGATGGCGGCTCATTAATGAGATCCCGAGCCAACGCTACCGCTTCAGCCAATATCTGTGCGCGCCCAAGCGCTGCGCTCTTGGTCTGCTGATCGCGCAACACTACTTGAGTGCACACAAAGGAATCAGCATCTTCGTTCGTCCGATAGGTGTCGAACCTATAGCCAGCAAGCAATAGCCCAATCACGAACTCCTCTAGCTGTTCCTCGTCAAGCTCCGGCAACGAGACTGCCACTTCAGAAAGATGGGCACGCGAGGCCTCGTCGACAACTGCCGCTCCGAGACTACGGAGTTGTTCTGTCGTCGGTTCCGGCGCAATGCCAAACTCGTAACCTACAACACCGTCAATCAGCGTCGCTTGAACGCGGGTCGAGTGTTCTCCCTGGGTGACGCGAACCCTGGTAGCATCAACGCCCACCTCAGGTGCGGTCGATACCGAAGTCTTTAAAGTCACTCTATTCTCCTTCTTGAGTTAACTATTGGCAACGATTACTTCACTTTGCACCTTAGGCGTGCTTTGCCTGTCGAGCGGTCAATGAAGCGCCCTCACTCCAACGAGCCAACGTCCACAAGAGATCCGACAATCGATTGAGATACACCTGCACGAATGAATCCGGAGCCTCTCGGACGAAACCGAGACTGCAGCGTTCAGCCCTCCTCACCACCGTTCGAGAGACATCAAGAAAGGCAGCGGCAACCTCTTCCCCTGGGACCACAAACTCCTTTGGAGGTGCAAAACGCGCCGAAAACTGGTCGATCAACTCCTCCAAGTGGGCCACCATCGACTCAGTCACCAACGTCTTGCCAGGTACGAGATGGTCGCGTTTCCCAGTTTGAGTAGCAACCTCCGCCATCAATATCCAAAGATCAAGTTCTAGTTCACGACAGATCTCTGCAAGTTCCCCGGAGGCATGTGCACGCACGACTCCAACATGTGCTTGTGCCTCGTCAACTGCGCCATTGAGCTCTACTTGCACCGAATCCTTTGGAACCCTACCGCCATAGAGCAATCCAGTTGTTCCACCATCACCTGTCTTTGTATAGATCTTCACAACATCACTCCTAGAAAACGCTGTTCACCAGCTACTAGCCTATTCAGCATGCTCGACTACGCCCGGCTAATCCAAGAACAGATCGTCATCTTTGATGGGGCGACTGGCACCAACCTGCAGCTCCGCGAGCTCACCGCTGACGACTTCGGCGGAGAACATCTCGAAGGTTGCAACGAAATCCTGGTGCGTACGAAGCCAGAGGTCATTGAGCAACTACACGCTTCATTTTTGGGTGTAGGAGTCGACGTAATTGAGACCGACACCTTCGGAGCCCTTGCGCCAGTCTTAGCCGAATACGGCCTGGCGTCGGAGGCTCGCACACTTAACGAAGTTGCTGCTCGACTTGCCGTTGGGGTAGCCAGAGATTACTCGACCCCCAATCACCCACGCTTTGTCGCCGGCAGCATGGGGCCAGGAACAAAACTCCCCACCCTCAATCAGATCGAGTTCACTACGCTGGTCGATGCGTACCGCGACCAGGCTTCGGGACTCATCGCCGGCGGAGTAGATCTCTTGGTTATCGAGACTGTGTACGATATTCTCTCGGCAAAAGCCGCAATACTTGGGGCTCGCCAAGCGATGGGGAGTGAGGGTAGATCAGTACCGCTACAGCTGCAGGTGACCATCGAGCTCACCGGTCGGATGTTACCTGGCACCGAGATCGGAGCAGCTGTGGCATCGTTGACGGCGATGAAACCTACAGTCTTTGGCATCAACTGTGCCACCGGCCCAACCGAGATGAGTGAACATCTGCGCTACCTCGCCGAACACAGTCCGCTGCCGATATCCTGCCTTCCAAATGCAGGATTGCCATCGGTGCAAGAAGGTAAGATGCACTACGACCTCACTCCTGATCAACTAGCCTCCTCGCTTAAGCGCTTTGTTGAAGACTTCGGCGTTAGCGTCATCGGTGGATGCTGTGGCACAACTCCAGACCATCTGCAAGCAGTCGTAGACGCCTGTCGCGATCTCAGCCCTCAACCACGCGCTTCACACTTTGAGCCTGAGGTTGCATCACTCTACTCCTCTGTCTCGCTTCGTCAAGAGACCTCACTTCTCAACGTCGGCGAGCGAACGAACGCAAACGGCTCGAAGCGTTTCCGTGAGGCGCTGCTCGCCCGCGATTACGATACCTGTGTGGCAATGGCCCAGGAACAGGTCAGAGACGGAGCCCATCTCATAGACCTCTGCGTGGACTACACGGGCGAAAATGGTGTAGAGAATATGCGCGAACTCGCCTCACGGTTGGCTACTGCATCAACGCTACCCATCATGCTCGACTCAACAGAGGCCGAAGTTATCGAAGTTGCATTGCTGCATCTTGGGGGACGAACGATCCTCAACTCCGTTAATCTTGAGGAAGGTGACGCTCGCGGCTCGCGGCTTGACAAGTTTCTAACTCTTGCCGAACGCTTTGGTACTGCCGTAGTGGCAACATGCATCGACGAAGAAGGGCAAGCTAGGACACCAGAATGGAAGCTAAGTGCAGCCACCGCGATCGCTAATATCGCCACAACCCGCTATGGCTTAGATCCAGCCGACTTGATTTTTGATCCGCTTGTGCTACCGATCACCACCGGCATGGAAGAGTCGCGCCAGGATGCCAAAGCAACAATCGAAGGTATTCGACTGATCCATGAGGCCTTCCCTGAATCACACATCATTATTGGACTATCCAACATTTCGTTTGGTCTCAAACCAGCAGCTCGCGAGGTACTTAATTCGGTATTCCTCGAGGAGTGCCGAGTTAATGGCCTGACTATGGCGATACTCCATCCATCGAAGATTATCCCACTTACGAAAATACCTAAGGAAATCCAAGAGGTGTGTCTTGATCTGATTTACGATCGTAGAAATGGAGATTACGACCCACTCTCCCGCCTCATCGAACTGTTCGAATCATCTGACAGTCTCAAAGAGACTGGTCCCGCCTTGGAATCACTGCCGGTCGACGCAAGACTATATCGCAGGATTGTCGATGGGAATCGCGTTGGCCTGGAAGCCGATCTACAGGAAGCACTCGATACTGGCTCCCCAGCGCTCATGATAGTGAACGATATACTACTATCCGCCATGGCCGAGGTAGGAGATCTCTTTGGTTCGGGACAGATGCAACTACCTTTCGTGTTAGCTTCAGCCGAGACGATGAAACAGGCAGTTGCCTTTCTCGAGCCATTCATGGATCGAGCAGAGACCAGTAACCGTGGCACAATCGTTCTCGCAACCGTGAAAGGTGATGTTCACGACATTGGGAAAAACCTTGTAGACATCATTCTAACCAACAACGGGTTTAGCGTTCACAACCTCGGCATCAAAATCGCGATCAATGAACTGATTGACAAAGCATTAGAGACTCGAGCCGACGCAATAGGCATGAGCGGCCTCCTGGTTAAATCCACACTGGTGATGCGCGATAACTTGCTCGAGCTAAACCAGCGAGGTCTTTCCCACATCCCAGTAATCCTAGGAGGAGCCGCGCTCACGCGATCCTTCGTGGAGCGGGACCTGCGTGAAATTTACCAGGGGCGGGTGTTCTACGGAAAGGATGCATTCGAGGGATTAGATGTCCTGGATAAGCTAGTTCGAATCTCACATGGGGAACTTACTGACGATGAATTCGGTCGCCAAATAAAGGCATCTTCTGTAAAACGCATGCGGACAGCATTGGACGAACACACCGAACAACGCACCACTCGGTCTGAACACGTTCCCATGGACAATCCTGTCTTCATACCTCCATTCTTAGGCACCAGAGTAGTAAAAGGTATCGCTCTCGAGGAGATAGCTGTCTACTTGAACGAGACAGCACTCTTTCGTCATCAATGGGGTTACCGGCCACAGAATGGGGAGACCGATGCAGAATTCAAGGAACGCATCCGCGCACAACTTGCCATCGAACTTGATCATGCGAAGACCAGTCAGGCACTTACCCCACAGATAGTGTATGGATACTTTCCGTGCATCTCCGAGAATAACGACCTCATCATCCTGGACCCTAACGACAGTGCCAGAGAACTCACGCGATTTCAGTTTCCACGGCAATCCAAGCCACCGCATCTATGCATAGCTGACTTTTATCGCTCTCGAAGCAGCCAGGAGCTGGATTATGTAGCCTTTCATGTTGCTACCATGGGTAGACATGTGAGCGAACTGGCCCAAGACTATTTCCGCGAGAACCGTTACCAGGACTACCTCCATCTGCACGGTCTAGGCGTTGAAATGACCGAAGCGCTAGCAGAGTTATGGCATGCTCGAATCCGTCAAGAGTGGGGGTTCGGAGACGAGGACGGACCTACCTTGGCTGGCCTCTTCAAACAAGCCTATCGTGGAGGGCGTTATTCTTGGGGGTACCCTGCATGCCCCTCCCTGGAGGACAATGAGAAGCTCGTCGACCTTCTGGAGGCGGGACGAATCGGTGTCCAAGTCACAGATAACTTCCAACTCGAACCCGAGCAGACTACAACTGCGATCATTGCACACCATCCAATGGCGAAGTATTTCATTGCTTGAGGAACTCCCCCATTACAGGACGATGATTCCAGAACTAGTCTGCTCGACGAGACCAAATCGCTGGTTTTTAATCGTTCCTGCTACTTCGCCTCACGCAACTGTCCTCATAGGTGGTCCAAAGTCCTATCTGTCTGCTCCTAAAAACCTGAGCATAATTACTCAGAGCCCTTAGGCCGATCGGCACGCGGTTCATAAGAGGTTTTGGTCTCTTGCAACTCATGCCCCTTGACGCTCAGTTGCGCCGGAGAACGCGCTAGTAAGATAAACCGGACTTCCTTGTGTGGAGTATAGAGAGTGATCTCTTGGTCAGACTATCTGTGTTGCAGGTTCAAAACAGCGTTGAAGTGTCAGCCTGGAGAACATCCTCGCCGGTGCAGTAAAACTTACCCAATCCAAAATACATACACACCTATATAAACTTGTCTTGTCTTCGCTCTCCTCCGGATCTCCGTATCAGCATATGCCAGCAGTCGAGGGGCAGGATCGACAAGAACAATATTGAACACTTCACCATCGCCTACCACGATGGTGAAGTGTTCTTGTCGGCTCTACAGAACGATGAGCTCTCGCTCCGCCTGATTGAGGGAGCGAACTCCATCGTCGTCTAGGTAGACGATGTCCTCTATGCGCGCCCCGTAACGCCCTGGAATATAAATTCCTGGTTCAATAGAAAACGTGGTTCCTGCCTCCAACAAAGCCGGATTGTCACTGGAAAGGTACGGATCCTCATGTTCATCCAAGCCAATCCCATGCCCAAGGCGATGGACGAAGTATTCTCCAAACCCGGAATCAACAATCACTTTGCGTGCAACCTGATCCGCCTCGTTACCAGACATCCCAACACGAATGTTCTCACGGGCGTACGTCTGAGCATTAAGGAGGACTTCGTATAGCCCATCAAAACCCTCTGGAGCTTCGCCAACGACAAAGGTACGAGTCATGTCGGAGCAGTATCCTGGCTCCTCGCCAACAGAATACGTCCCGCCAAAGTCCAAAACCAGTGCATCTCCATGACTGATTATCCGGGTGGTGGGATCGTGATGTGGCGACGCTGAATTTGGACCACTTCCGACGATTGTAAAGTTCACCTTGGCGTGCCCCTCTTCGCAAAGAGCCTCACCAATTTCTCTTGCCACATCGCGCTCCTGACGGAGTGCGACCGGTATCTCTCCACGATTCAGCCGCTCTGCAACCCTATCCGCAGCACTCGCTGCCAGCTCTAGCATCTCGATCTCCAGAGCGTCCTTTTGTCTCCGCAATGGATTCAGCAACGATGTGCCTGACCTAAAACTCGCCCGAGTGGCGTGTCCCATCAGCGGAAGAAGCCACCCAGCCATACAACGGTCATCGATAGCAATTACCTTTGCATCGCTGATCATCGAGCCAAGCAGTACAAACGGATCCTCACCGTCGGTCCACGGAACAAGTTCGAGCCCGGGCAGCGGTCTAACCCTCGGCGCCTCCAGCTTCGGGATAATCAAGCGTACAGCACCGTTAGCATCCATGTAGAGACATGTAATGCGTTCGAGTGGCATCGCCTCATAGCCAATCAACCATGGCAATTCGCGCCCCAAAGTCACCAGGAGCGCATCAACGCCGTCCTCCTGGAGTCGCTGACGTGCGCGCTCCTGTCGACTCAAATATGCCATCTCGAATTGCGATCGCTCGATCACGCCATCGCTCCAGCTGCCGCATCAGACCCTTGGCGCGCATGGTACGAAGATCTGGCTAGGGGAGAGGCCTCGACGTAGCGAAAACCTATGCTCATGGCGTATTCGCGCAACGCAGCGAACTCGTCTGGATGATAGTATCGCGATACAGGCAGATGATCACGGGTGGGTCGCAGATACTGTCCAACAGTTAGGATATCGACCCCAACCGAACGGATGTCCCTCATCACAGACTTAAGCTCCGGGATAGACTCACCCATCCCGACGATGAGACCGGACTTTGTCGTCAAACCAAACTCTTTCGCGCGGGCCAAAACCGTCAACGAGCGTACATAGTTGGCAGATGGACGAACAGCGCGGTGTAGCCGCAACACCGTCTCCAGGTTGTGATTCAAAACATCAGGTCGTGCCTGCAAGACCCTCTCTAAAGAAACTTGGTCACCCTTAAAATCGGGTATCAAGACCTCCACCGAACACGACGGATTCAACTCACGTATTTCGTGAATGGTGGCAGCAAAAGCTTCGGAACCTCCATCCTCTAGATCGTCGCGAGCTACAGCAGTGACAACAGCAAATGATAAGTTCAAAGCCGCCACGGCTTCGGCTACTCGTTTGGGCTCCGATGGATCAAGAGGTAGGGGTTTGGAGGTGTCGACGAGACAGAATCCACAAGCACGAGTGCAACGCTCACCGTTGATCATGAATGTAGCTGTCCCATCTTTCCAGCACTCATAGATATTCGGGCAACCCGCCTCTTCGCACACAGTAACCAGATTTAAATCTCTCACAAGATGCTTCAGCGAACGATACTCCACGCCAAGATTGACCTCACTCCGTACCCATTCTGGCTTTCGCGACACATACGGAACGGCAGTATCAAAGGAGAATCCTGCCTTGGCCAAACGCTGGTTCAGTCGAGATGCGACAGCATCCTCAGACTTTTCACGACTTGTGCTAACAGCAATTTGGGAAGCGTCATCCACTCCCTGATAATCGAGCTGATCGAAACCAAATCCACTCGCAAAATGCTTCGCATAGCTCCGAGCCACCTCAGCCACCGACGCATGAATTCCTTCAGCCTCCATGGACGTAACCGCCTTGTCAGCAATTCCGCAAGGCACGATATTGCTGAACATCGAAAGGTCGGTGTGTACGTTCAACGCAAAACCATGCATAGATCGCCCACGCGACAGCTTGACTCCAATCGCCGCAATCTTGCGAGGTGCATCTCGCGGTCCAACCCACACCCCTGGAAAGTCGTCCAAGGTGTATGCCTCGATCCTATAGGACGCAAGAAGCGCGATCAACGACGCTTCAAGCGTATGTACGTATCGTGGCGTGGAATCTGGTCCAACGGGAACATCTATGATCGGGTAACCCACCAATTGACCCGGGCCATGATAGGTGATGTCTCCCCCTCGATCCGTCCAACAAACGGTGGCATTGACGGTGGCAGGATCGACCAACAGATGCGCCGGATCGGTCCTTACTCCCATCGTATAGACATGAGGATGTTCAAGTAGCAAGAGATGAGAGGATACGCCTTCGCGAAGGCGTTGCTGCAGAACCAACGCGTCCTCGTATCCCACACGTCCAAGCCAGCGAGCACCTAATTCAGGTCGCTTCTCCGCGATCACAGCTCCTGCTCCCAATTTCTGGTTTCAAGCACTTGTTTCAACTTCGCTAGAAATGCAGCAGCATAAGCGCCATCAATGGCCCGGTGGTCGAAGTTCAGTGTCAACATTCCTACTGAGTGTATTCCAATGGATTCATTTCCATCACCATCGACTATCACAACAGGCTTACGTGCAATTCCATCTGTTGCTAGAATCGCGACCTGCGGCTGATTGATGATGGCACCAGTCATGAAGGTTCCGAATGGTCCTGGATTCGTGATGGTAAAGGTGCCACCAGCGATATCGTCAGCTGCGAGGCGGCGTGTGCGCGCTCGAGTGGCCAAATCGTGCACTTCCCTAGCGATACCTGCCAAACGTTTACCGTCCGCGCCATGAACTACGGGAGCAATCAATCCTTCAAGATTGAGATCGACGGCAATTGACAGATTGATATCACGATGGACAACCAAACTGTCTCCCATCACCGACGCATTGACATTCGGATATGCTCGCACCGATTCAACTACAGCTCGGGCTATGAACGGCAAATAAGTGAGAGTGAATCCTTCTTCAGCTTTGAACTCAGCCCCAGCTGCGCGACGAACACGTTCTACCCGTTCGAAATCTACCTCAATCGACATCAACGTATGCGCTGATACCGCCTTTGAGTGGATCATGTGCTCTGCTGTTCGACGACGAATATTGGTGAACGGCACGACATAATCCCGCGAACCTGGCTCAATATCAGTACCACTGTACGACGCGGGACTCTCATCTCGTCTCGCCGGTGTTGCTGGAGCTGGAGCCGGTTGTGGGGCTGGAGCTGGAGCCGGTTGTGGGGCTGGAGCTGGAGCCGGTTGTGGGGCTGGAGCTGGGGCCGGTTGTGGGGCTGGAGCTGATGAGGCATCCCCAACCCTTGCCACTACTACGCCTACCGCTACGGTTTCGCCTTCCGGCACCACTAATTCGCTAACAACACCAGAAGCAGTGGCAGGAACTTCCGAGTCGACCTTGTCTGTCGAAACCTCGAATAAGGGCTGATCGATCTCTACAGTGTCACCCACCTGAACCAACCATTTTGTGATGGTCCCTTCAGTGACGGTCTCCCCTAGTTGTGGCATAACTACATCAGCCAACGTGCAAACTCCTTCCAGTAAGTGCGAAAACTGTCTCTCCAAAGGCCTCGGAGAGTGTCGGATGTGGTTGAATAAACTGTGCAAGTTCCTCGGCACTTGCTTCCCAGTTCACCGCGAGGTAACCTGGCGAGAGCAATTCAGTAGCCCAAGGACCAACAATATGTACGCCTAGAATTTGATGAGTGTTCCTATCGGCTACTACCTTCACGAAACCGTCAACTTCTCCAATGATGCGTGCGCGCGAATTTCCACCTAGCGGGTCTTTCTTCACGACCGGGTCGTATCCACGGTCTCTAGCTTGCTCTTCGGTCAAACCTGCAAAAGCGATCTCAGGATGCGTATAGATACACCAAGGTACCCGTGAATAGTCAACAGGCAACGAACCTTCGCCAAGTATGGTTTTGATAACCGCTACTCCTTCCGCGAAGCCGACGTGCGCCAGCTGGGCAGTGTCGATCAGATCGCCAATCGCATAGACGCCAGGCTCCGAAGTCTCATAGTTCACGTCTACATTGACAAAACCCCTATCGGAGACCACCACCGAAGCCTTATCACCAAAGATAGCCTCCGAATTGGGCCTTCTACCGATAGCTACAATAATCTGGTCAACTGCCAGCGAACTACCGTCTGCTAACGTAAGCGTCGTCCCTTCACCGTTCGGGCTGTGACCGGTAACACCTACTCCAGTCCGAATCCCAATCCCTCTCTTCTTGAAGGACCGCACCATAACATCGACAAGATCCTGATCCACCCCGGGCAATAACCTTGGCAAAGCTTCGACTATGGTGACTTTACTTCCCAAGTCAGCCATCAGAGAAGCAAACTCACAACCAATGACTCCGCCACCCACAATGGCGACGGTCTTTGGTAGCTCCTCCAACAACAGGACCTCGTCAGAGGTGAGCACATATCTGCCATCCACCTCAAATCCAGGAATGCTGCGCGGACGCGATCCAGTCGAGATAATAACCTTATCTCCGACTAATGTTTCACCAGTCGATACTGTTATACGGCCGTTACCCTGGTAAACACCGTCGCCTAGAAAGGTCACAATACCGCGACTCTTCATGAGACCAGAAAGCCCACTGGTCAGCTTGTCAACCACTGATTGCTTGCGCTTCTGAGACACCGCGAAATCCAGCCCAGGCTCGCCAGTCGTTATGCCAAATTCAGATGAACTCCGGATGTTGCGATACACAGCCGCCGTCTCAAGATACTCCTTGGCAGGCACGCAACCGCGCTGGAGACATGTACCTCCCACACGATCGCGCTCCACGATACCAACCTTAAGACCTGCCGACGCACCATATAGTGCCGCGGCATACCCAGCCGGCCCTGCACCCAAGACTACAACATCAAATGCTTGCTCTTCGCCCAACACCGTTCCTTCCTTGCACCGCCCCCCTACCAGTTTTAGTAGAGATCACACCTACTTAATAAATTGAAAGCCGCTCGCGATGATCCCTTATGGCCACATCCGTTGCGATACTTCAGAAAGGTCGAGGTATTCATCGTCAGATAGTTCGAGATCAGCCGCAAGTACGTTGGACCGGAGCTGCTCTATCGAAGAGGCACCCGGGATAGCTATCACAGACTCGTGTGCAAGCACCCATGCCAACGCAACTTGAGAGACTGTCGCGTCGTGACTGCGTGCCACTCTATCCATCACCTCACGGACACGGCCATACGCCACTAGCGTTCGATCACTAAACTGACGCTTGAATCGGCGCGAATTCGTCGGCTTGGTGTCTATATCGTACCGACCAGACAGCAAACCCTGTTCAAGCGGCGAGTATGCAACAACGAGCCGATCGTTCGCTGTAGCCCACGGCACCATCTCCCGAACGGGACCTCTTGAGAATAACGAAAGATGCACCTGATTAGTCACCAACGGGAAGCCAACCTCTGATTGCGTCCGACGCCATGCTCCAAGCGAGTAGTTGGATACGCCGACCATGCGTATGTCCCCTGCATGCAACATCGGCTCAAATTCACGAACCTGGGCACTAAGTGAAAACAGTGGATTGGGGAAATGGAGCTGGTAAAGATCTATCTCTTCAATTCCCAGCCGGGCGGCCGATCGCCTCGCATGCTTTCTACCGTTACCAGGCAAAGGCAGTATGGGAGCATACTTGGTCGCGACAATTGCCTGTCGTCTATGCGATCCTAACGCTCGTCCAAGAATCCTCTCCGAGTTACCAAACCCGTAGAGCTCTGCAGTATCAAAAACGTTGACACCGAGGTCAAGCGCCTCTTCGACCAGTTCATACGCGATCCGCTCCGAATACTCGCGCCCGTATCCCCATTCCACAGATCCAAACTGCCATGTTCCCAGCCCAATTACGCTAACACGAACACCATTTACCTCTCGAAACCTCACATCTCTAGCCTAGAAGAAAGGCACGGCATAGCCGTGACATCCTCTCCACCCTTGCGCATGGAGCCTCCTAAGCCACACGTGTAGCCTGGGGCGTGGTGGCGCCTCACTGGGTCACTGTGCTGCATCTTGTTATACTTGGCTCGCGATCTCCCTCCACGCATCGTGACCACAAGCCACCCCAGAATACTTAAACATCGTTAAGCACTCCTTTTCTTTTCGCTCCCAGCCGTTGAGTCTCCCCTAGCGAAGGAGCGACGCAAAGCTACGCCCTGTCACAGTCGGGCTAACCTCTCCTCGGAGCATCCGAGGATTGGAAACGAATTCTCATTGACGCCGCTTTTGCTAGCGGACAAGCATCAATGAAATTAGAGACTGTTAGAAAAGGGTCGAAGGTATTGCGCCTCTACGCGCGCTCCACAAAGATTAACGCGGAGGCATGCGAAGCGCACCGTCTAGCCTGATCACCTCTCCGTTCAAATAGTCGTTGTCAAGAATCGAGAGCACGAGCTTAGCAAAGTCGCTAGGGAGGCCCAAGCGTTTCGGGAAAGGTACGGAGGCATCAAGTGCAGACTTTACGTCCTCTGGCAAGGTGCCAAGCAGAGGTGTATCCATAATTCCTGGCGCCACAGTGACGACCCGAATTCCCGCGCTCGAAAGATCGCGAGCTGCCGGTAACGTAAGCCCGACAATACCACCTTTCGACGCAGAATAAGCCAACTGACCGATCTGACCATCGTAGGCAGCTATCGAGGCGGTATTGACGATCAGTCCTCGTTGGCCATCACGCGGATCGTTCTTAGACAAATAGCTTGCTCCATAGCGCAACATGTTGAAGGTGCCGAAAAGGTTGACGTTTATCACTCGCTCAAAACTCGACAAGTCATGAGGTTTGCCGCCGCGATCTATCGTTCGTTCGGCAATGCCAATTCCAGCGCAGCTAACCACCATGCGAATCACACCAAACTCGCTAGCCTCTGCCATCAGATTGCTCACCGAAGTCTCATCCACCACGTCAGTAGAGACGAATCGCGCAAATTCACCAAGGTTCTTCGATGCCTCGCCGCCTGCCTCTTCGTTACGATCGGCAAGTACGACTCTCACACCAACATCCACCAAGGCTCTAGCTGTCGCAAGTCCTAGTCCTGATGCTCCGCCGCTAATGACGGCGACATCTCCCTGAATATTCATACCGCTAATCTAGCCGAGCCGTCAGCGCCCACTCAAATCAATCTACATAGATATGGATTCGATTAAAACTGACGAGCTGCTTCCTGGGCCAACACATCAACCCGGTTGTTATGAGGATCGGTGCTGTGACCCTTTACCCACTCAAAGATAACCTGCCTGCCGGTATGCAAGGCCTGATCCAGCAACGGTCTCCACAAGTCGGTATTGGCCACTGGATCTCCCTTGCTGGTACGGAAACCGTTAGCTTCCCACTTCTTCCACCACCCCTGGCGAAAACAATTGACTACATATGTGGAATCCGAGCGGATATTGAGATCACCCTGATGTGAGACGAGCGCCTGTAGCACGGCAAGCAGTTCCATCCTTTGATTGGTGGTCATTGGTTCGCCTCCGGAATCAAAAGCCTTGGAGTCAGGCTCAAACCATGCCCAACCACCAGGACCAGGGTTTCCTAGGCAAGATCCGTCCGTGTAGATCAGCAAGGCCATCCAAACCACTCCCCTTCGCGTCTCCAGAAATCGGTCCTCAGTGTACCAGGTGGACGAATTCATCAAAAGCTGCAAGAATGGGTGATGTGATTATTGACGGTTTTGCACATCAGATTCCAGACATCGACCCAGACGAGACGGCGGAGTGGGTGGACTCGTTCGACTCCCTAGTGGATGGTCGCGGGAAACAGCGCGCCACTTTCCTGCTGATGAAGCTTCTTGAGGCGGCTCGCGAAAGACAGGTGGGCTTTCCAGCCACTGTCTCGACACCGTACATCAACACCATTGCACCCGAAAACGAACCTTGGTTCCCCGGGGATGAACAGGTCGAGCGCCGCATCCGAGCCTTCATCCGTTGGAACGCTGCAGCGATGGTTACCAGAGCTAATCATCTCGCTGACGGTATCGGCGGTCATCTTTCGACCTATGCGAGTTCAGCTTCCCTCTATGAGGTTGGCTTCAACCACTTTTTCAAAGGCAAGGATTCAGGGTCACCCGGCGACTTCGTCTACTTTCAAGGACACGGATCGCCAGGAATCTACTCGCGAGCATTCCTTGAGGGGCGTTTAACAGAGGATCAACTCGATCACTTCCGGATGGAGGTCGATGGGCTGGGTATCCCTTCGTACCCTCATCCTCGACTGATGCCCGAGTTTTGGGAGTTTCCGACCGTCTCGATGGGACTGGGTCCAATCCAATCGATCTATCATGCGTTGTTCAACCGCTACATGAATGACCGCCATCTTGCCAGCACTACCGAGAGTCGTATCTGGGGATTTGTAGGTGACGGTGAATTCGATGAGCCAGAAACCTCTGGCGCTCTTTCGCTTGCTGGTCGAGAACATCTAGACAACCTGATCTGGGTTGTGAACTGCAATCTCCAGCGACTTGATGGCCCCGTGCGCGGCAATGGCAAAATCATCCAAGAGCTCGAGGCCACCTTCCGGGGCGCCGGATGGAATGTCATCAAGGTGATTTGGGGCTCAAAGTGGGATGAACTTCTTGCCAGAGACACCGACGGAGTTTTGCTGAACAAAATGAATACGACTCCCGACGGGGATTTCCAAAAGCTCGCTACCGAGTCTGGTGCCTACATTCGGGAGCATTTTTTTGGTCCCGATCCACGGCTGCGTGCATTGGTGGACCATCTCAGTGACGAAGATCTTCAACAACTACCTCGAGGAGGACATGACTACCGGAAGCTCTATGCCGCTTACCACGCGGCGGTGAACAATCAAGGTTCTCCGACTGCCATCCTCGCCCATACCGTAAAAGGATGGACGCTCGGTCCTAACATCGAAGCTCGCAACTCCACTCACCAGATTAAAAAAATGACCGACGAACAACTTCGTCAATTTCGCGATCGACTCCACCTCAACGATATCATCAGCGATGAGATGCTCGAAGCACCGGAGCCGCCATATATCCGTCTACCTGAAGGTTCGATCGAAGCTGCGTACCTGGAGTCACGCCGCAAGCAGCTCGGAGGTTCGCTACCCCGCCGTATAAATAGGAGTGCAGAGTTACCGACGCCTAGCGACGACTCCTTCAAGGAGTTCTACCTGGGGTCGGCCAAGCAGCAAGTGTCGACAACAATGGTATTCTCGAAGCTCCTTCGCAATCTTATGAAGGATCCCCAGATTGGCACTCGCATCGTGCCGATCGTGCCTGATGAGGCGCGAACTTTCGGCCTTGAGGCGCTCTTCCGTGAAGCGAAGATCTACTCGACGATTGGTCAACGTTACACACCTGTCGATGCCGGCCTTCTGCTCTCCTACAGCGAAGCCCAGGATGGACAAATTTTAGAGATGGGCATTACCGAGGACGGGGCGACTGCAATGTTTACCGCAGCAGGGACCTCGTATGCAACCCTCGGGGTACCCATGATTCCCGTCTATCTCTTTTATTCTATGTTTGGTTTCCAACGATCCGGGGACCTTCTTTGGGCTGCATCTGACGCCCGAGCGAAGGGATTCTTGATCGGAGCAACGGCTGGCAGAACGACTCTGTTAGGGGAGGGCCTCCAACACACTGATGGCCACTCACAAGTTCTTGCCGCCGTCTATCCAAATGTTCAAGCCTACGATCCAGCCTTCGCATACGAGATAGCCGCCATCGTAAAGCATGGAATCGCCGATATGTTTGGTCCACAGAGTCGCGATGTCATGTATTACCTGACCACCTACAACGAGAACTACTTGATGCCCCCAGCTGACCCCGAGAGGAACCTGGAAGATCTCAAGGATGCCATTATCCGTGGTGGATATCTCTTTTCAGCTGGACAATCTTCTGGTTCGCCTTCGTTGATCTCGTCAACGACGCCGCGAGATAGAGAACGTCACGCGACTTTACTATTCTCCGGTACGGCACAGTCGTCGGTTCGTGCAGCTGCAGATGCACTGCGAGACAACTGGAATGTCATATGCGATGTCTACTCGATCACGTCATACAAACGCCTCCGAGAAGACGCGGAGGCGGCCGAACGATTTGAGCGCCTACATCCTGGAGAGACTACGGAAGCTCCCTGGGTAACTCAGCTCCTCGGAAGTGCCGAAGGGCCAATCGTGGCGACCACCGACTTTGTTAAGTTAGTGCCTGACCAAATTCGACCCTTTGTGCATCAGCCATTCGTATCGCTAGGGACCGATGGCTTTGGCCGCTCTGATACCCGCGAAGCACTACGTCGATTCTTCGAGACCGACGAGGGCTCTATCGTCGTGGCAACGCTCTTCGCGCTCGCCAAACTCGGCGAGGCAAAGCCCGAAGAGGTCGCAGACGCCATGACTCACTACGGCGTCGTATATGAACACCACGACCCAACCGTCTGATCGAGAGAGGCTGAAACAGATGATGAAGGGTGACATATATCTCTCACCTGAACCAGCAGCCAACGCTTTCTTAAAGGAAAATCCTTTTGGTCTTCTCATGGGCATGCTCCTGGATCAACAAATACCAATGGAGCGTGCATTCAGCGCACCATATCTGTTGAACGCCCGACTCAAAACCCATTTCGACAAGGTGCTTAGTGCTGCGAATTTGGCCTCTCTCGGTGAAGACCAGATGACTGCACTGTTTTCAGAGAAGCCGGCACTACATCGCTTTCCAAAGGCGATGGCTGCCAAGTGTCATCTCCTTGCTGAGAGGGTCGTTACTGACTACCATAACGACGCTGCGGCACTATGGGAAGGGGCAGACTCCGCGGAGGCGCTCCTTTCCGCCTTAGAATCGCTCAACGGGTTCGGAACTGACAAATCCAAGATCTTCATCGCATTGCTTGGAAAGCGATTCAACGCAGCACCGGTTGGATGGGAACGGGTCTCTGATCCATTTGGTCGGGCCGACGAAGTGCGCTCGGTTGCTGACGCTAGCTCTCCAGAGGCCCTCGAAGAGATACGCCTGTTCAAGGCCAAAATGAAAGCCATGACGAAGGCGAGCTCGTAGAGACAATAGGCGTAGCCGCGTAGCTCGCACCAAGTCCGATCAAAGGCTGGGTTTGGTACGTTTGCGTAGCGACACTACCCACGGTTACTCAAATCGATACCTCGTTGTAGTCAAAGGTCGTTGACCTCATTGCAGGATGCACTCTCGACATTCCCATGGACGATAGTCGTTATCTGGGTCTTCGGAAAGAAGCGGGGTTCCGGTACCAAGATCGACTAGCAATCGGCGAGCCATTGAGAGTTCTGAGGCACCCGGCTAGATTGAAGCCGTCGATCGGAGAGTTCTAATCTACACAACCCGCGAGCAGGCAAGAGGGGTCGCTCACGTCTAAGGCGCGAAGATCAACACTGGTGACATGCGAGCCGTGACATGCGGAAGTCGCTGCTCTACCACGGATAGCAAATGGCCTACTCGGTTGCAGCACACATTCTTCACTATCCAAGAATGAGTCATCTCTACCCCTCATGCAGACCGGTCTCTGGACTCAATACCTGGCAGGTCTCTAACTTGACGCGATTAGTTTGAAATACGACCCCAAAAAACAGGAAGAACAATGTCATCTCTCTTTAGTCCGCTCCATCTTCGCGAAATCACCTTCACCAATCGTGCATGGGTGAGCTCCATGTGCCAGTATTCAGCCACCGACGGTGTCGTCGGCGACTGGCATTTAGTTCACCTCGGCTCGTTTGCCACCGGTGGTGCCGGTCTCGTCATGGTTGAAGCGTCGGCAGTCTCCCCCGAGGGCAGAATCTCGGTGTACTGCCCGGGATTATGGAACGATACGCAGGTACGTGCTTGGTCGCGCGTAACCAATTTCGTGCATTCTCAAAACTCTAAGGTTGGCATACAACTCGCCCACTCCGGTCGCAAGGGGTCAACGACCGCCCCTTGGGATGATCACCTGATTGCATCGGCTGAAGAGGGTGGCTGGACTGCCGTAGCCCCGAGTGCGATTGCCTTCCAAGGTTACCCAGTGCCTCACGCGCTGTCAGCAGCAGAGATAGAAGACATAATCACCTCGTTTGCCGACGCAGCACGCCGAGCCGTCAAGGCAGGTTTCGACCTGGTTGAGATTCATGCAGCCCACGGCTACCTTCTACATCAATTCCTTTCGCCCCTTTCCAATGAAAGAACCGATGCTTATGGGGGATCCTTCGAAAACAGAATTCGATTGCTCTGCGAGACAACCCAGGCCGTGCGTGAGTCGATCCCAAGTGGTACCCCACTATTCGTACGAATATCGGCGACTGACTACGCACCGGGTGGCTGGGACCTGGAAGAGTCAATCGAATTATCTGCTGCGCTAGGAAACTTAGGCGTGGATCTCATTGACGTTTCATCAGGCGGCAACGTCGCGGGGGTTAAGATACCCGTGGGCCCCGGATATCAGGTCGCGTTCGCCGACGAGATTCGCAGCAAGACAAACATCCCCACCAGCGCCGTCGGGCTTATAGTCGAACCTGAACAGGCCGAGAATATTATCGCTTCGGGTAAGGCGGATGCCACCATGTTGGCACGTGCGATGCTTAGAAACCCGCGATGGGCGTTGAATGCAGCCGAACAACTAGGTGACTATATCGCATGGCCCCCGCAGTTCGAACGCGCTCGCACTCTCCTCGATTAGATATTAAGAACCGTTTAAGGTGGTGGCAGGGCCCCGGAGTGCTCAAATGCATAGCATTGCGTGGTCGTGGTTCGAGAGAAGCAGTCCCGCACAAGCGCCTACTTCGACCAATCCTGCTACGCTGGGATTATCGCCTTCCGTTCTCCATAAGAACTTTTCGGCCTTTGCATGTCGGTGAGCGAACACGCCCTACATGGTAGAAGGTCGAACGGATGAGAGATACGTCTTCGAAGGAGAATTCATGGAACATACAGCAGTTCAACGAAGGATGAGCCGTATATTACACTGGATAGGCGACCTCGCATCGCGGTCGACAGCCACAGTCGTCGTGGTGGTGTCACTCCTGATTTTCGGTGTCCTTCTTGCCATCGCCGGCTTCCCTGTGAGTTGGGAGGCTGCGTTCTCAACCGTAGCCGGTGCGGTCACCCTTGTGATGCTGTTCGTTGTCCAACACACTCAAGGGCGCAACTATCTCGTCCTACAGCTCAAACTAGACGAACTAATTCGATCTTCGCCTGAGGCAAACGACATCCTCGTCCGTCTCGAAGTGGCTGACGATAGCGAACTCAACGACATTGAGCAAGACCAACTCGCTCACCATGAGTCACTTCGCGATCCCGTCGGCTTCACCACCTCGAACAATGGGCACGAGGAGCCCTAACCAAGGACGTTGTCTCCGGCGGTCGTCTCTTTAGTCCTGCACGACACCTTCATCGTTGGTTGACCCTCCCGGTCATCGTCATCGACCGTCACGCTCATTCAACAAGTTGATCACTGGACTTGCTCACCAACCGAGAGCGCCAACCTAAGAGGCGACTACAACGCAAACTAGCTAGACAGACCAAAGGCTCCAACCGTCGTAATGCTACAAAGCTAGCTATAGCCAAGTTATCAGCAAAGGAGACTGATCGACGCAAGGACTGGATCGAGTGGACCACGACCTGATTGCCCTAGAGGATTTGGGGGTCAAGAACATGATCCGTTCGGCCAAAGGCACAGTTGAGAACCCAGGCAAGAACGTTGCTCAGAAGTCCGGACTCAACAGGTCTATCCTCGAACAGGGCTGGGGTATGTTCCACAGACGGCTCACTGACAAAGCTATCAATGCCATAACCCCAATGCCATAACCCCAGTAGAAATCATCGCCATCAACCCCACATACACGAGCCTACGTTGTTCTAGGTGTGGTCACACAGATAACGCAGACGTAAATGCAGCCAAGAACATCATTGCCGCAGGGCTTGCGTTTAAAGGACGTGGAGGGACATCGCACGCTGCGCCCTAATCAGGTTAAACACAGCGACCCAGTGAAGCGTCAACCAGCCGAAGCTGCGTGAGTAGCCTAGGAAGCCCCGTCCGTAAGGGTGGGGAGGATGTCACATCTTTCTATATCCACAAAACCAAGCGGCCAAGGATGGAATCACCAGCCTCGTTCAACCCAGTCATCGAGACTTCCCACTTCAGCGCCGATCGTGGTGGATGCACCATGACCAGGCAACACCAATGTATCATCATCGCAGGTCGCAAAGATCCGACGTAGTGACGAGATAATGGTAGGGAAATCACCGCCAGGAAACTGAGTTGCTCCGGGTCCACCAGGAAACAAGGTGTCTCCCGTAAACAACACCTTGATCCCCTCAGGGGAGATACAGAGTGAGCCTGGGGTATGCCCTGGTGTGGCTACTATGCGCAGAGCAAGAGACCCGAGTCGAATCAACTCATTATCTACCAGGGTTGCATCGTACCCATCAAGTAGTGGGGCATCCGGTTCACTCACCAAAACCTTCACGCCTCGGCTCCGCAGGGCTCCGACACCCCCGATGTGATCGTGATGCCCGTGAGTAATAACTACCCTGGTCACATTGCGTCGAGTAAATTCATCGAGCAAACTCTGTTCATCGCTGGTCGCGTCGATTAGCAATGCCTCATCGGAACTCGGAGTCGTCAGTACGTAGAGATTATTTTCTAACGAACCAACAACGAACTGCTCCACGGAAAGATCCCCGACTGTAAAGCTAGTTTGCACCGTCTCCTGCCCCCTCCTACACTCGAACTAACAGTAGGCTAGTCAGTACTAGCAGTGCGAACACTGACTTGGCGCTGAAGCTAGGATCTGAGAAAGTGAGGACGACGTTGAACTTCGCGCTAACCGCAGAGCAAGAGGAGCTAAAGAGCACAACTCGGCGATTTCTTGCCCAACATCTGCCGACAAGTAGTGTGCGAACATCGATGGAGTCCGCCACCCCTATTCCGGTGGACCTCTGGCGCGAGATGGCAAACGGACTTGGAATCGCCGGCCTATTGATCCCAGAGGTAGCTGGAGGACTCGAGCTTGGGTTCATTGAAGCTGCGTGTGTTCTTCAAGAGATAGGTCGCTCAGTTGCTCCCCTGCCTTTCCTGGTTACCTCAATCCTCGGCGTAAGCCTGCTCTCTCATGCGGACGCTAAAGATCCGATCATCGCAGAGATCTTTGCAGGGATTAACACCGGCGATATCATTCTTGGTCTCGTATGCGGATCTATAGACGACCCGTTACGGCCGTGCGGGACATGGTCAGGCGCAGGAGTAGGAGTCACGGCTGAAAGTCGCTTCGCCCTCGATGGAGCTCAAGCTACTCACCTACTCGTGGCGCTGGATGGCGATCGTGGCACTGTCCTCGCTCTAGTTCGAGCCGATGCACCGGGTGTTACCGTCACCGCAGAGGTAACACTTGACCTAACTAGGCCCATGGCTCATGTTCGATTCGACTCCTCCCCAGCCACAGTCATTCTTGATCACACCCAGCTCCAACAGTTAACTGAACGGTTTGATGCCATCGCTAGCGCCGGGATTGCACAGGACATGATCGGAGGAGCTGAGCGTGTCCTCGAGATGTCGGTGGAGTATGCAAAGGATCGCCACCAATTTGGCCGCCCAATCGGTAGCTTTCAGGCAATCAAACATCGCCTCGCGGATATGCTCGTCGACGTTGAATCTGCAAAGTCGACAGCTCTCTACGCCGCATTCACCATCGCCGATGCTAGCGATGATCAGTTGATTGCCGCCGCTACCGCAAAATCAACCTGTGGTGATGCCTACTTTCGCGTGGCAGCAGCCTCCATCCAGGTTCACGGTGGGATCGGTTTCACCTGGGAACATGATGCACATCTGTACTTTAAACGTGCAAAAGCTGACCAGATTCTCTTCGGCAATGGTCCGGCTCAGCGGCGAAAACTCGCCCACCTCCTGGGAATCGTAAGTTAAGCATAGAGCCCCAATGGAGTATCACGTTGTGACCTCCAAACGAGTAGGATGAGAACAGGTAGAAGGTTGCCTGAGTGGTGGAATGAATAATATGGATCGAGAGAGCGCCGCAGACAAGAACAGTGAGCTTTTGGCTACAGCGGAGGATCGCGAGCGTGCTCGCACATTGTTGCTCCAACGCTTCCGATCTGGTGATCTGGATTTCGATGAGTATGAGGTTCGCCTCATGCTGCTCACTAAAGCTCGCAAGGTTTCACAGATCTATGAGGCGACGTTCGAACGGACGCGTGCCCCGTTCGTGGGGCCACGGTGGGACCGTCGCATCCGTCGCATAGACTCCTTCGGGTTGATCCCGGTAGCTGCGCTGGCTGTGTTAAGTTTCTTTATGGGTTGGGTCGTTCCCCTGCTTATCATCATCGCTGTGGTCTTGGTAGTAATCAACTTGGGATACGGATTGCAATGGTTGCGTTTTCGCCCGATTAAGCGAAGTCTCTCCCGAAGCAATCACGCCGTGTAACCTAGACTCATGCATGATGATCAACACCAACCCTGGCACCAAGTGCAAGAAGATCTCCGCCAGCCGGCGAGGGATCTCAGGACAATGATTCCGGAGGTGCTAAAGTCCTACGGGAGTATGCACCATGCTGCCATGGCAGATGGTGAGCTTACCACAAGTACTAAAGAACTCATTGCGCTTGCAGTCGCTGTCGCTCTAAAATGCGACGGCTGCATCACCTCCCACGCGCGCGGCGCAGCTCGTGCAGGGGTCACTCGGCAAGCAATTGCCGAGGCGCTTGGGGTAACTATCCTGCTCAGCGGGGGACCCGGTACCGTATACGGTCCCCGCGCTCTTCAAGCCTTCGACGAGTTTCTCGCAGACTACCAAAGTCAGGAATAGCGCACCGTCGTCGGCAAATAATTCTACTCAAGCCACGTAGGATTCACATAACCACTTCATTACACGGCTTGCATGATTGCTGAACCCAAGCTGATATAGAGATCTTGCCCCCACTAGGTCCTCAATCTCCATCACTATCGGGCCGTGCGGTCCAGACACGGTATCAACACCGTAATAGCCTGCGCCCAATCGTTCGACCACCGTTCGAACAAGATCACGTTCCCTTTCGTCTGGTACGACATGATTGACAGTTGCGCCGAGCGAGAGATTCGAACGAAAATCATCTACCGCCTTTCGCTCTACCGTCGCCACTACCGTAGTGCCCACAACATAGTGACGATGGTCGCAGTTCGCACCCACGACAAACTGCTGGACGACCATCATGGCGCCCCCCTGGTGCCATCGCCGCCCCTGAATCCTTCGAACTCCCTGACCTCCGTGGCCAAACCTTGGCTTGGCTACCCAGAGAGATGATGGTGTAGTACTCAACGGATACAGCTCCGGTGTTGCGAATCCATGCTTCTTGCACCAGAGGTACTGAGCGAGTTTGTCATTGCCCAACAGCGCTATTAGTGGGCTATTCACAACATGGGAAATGCGCCTCGCTAGCCAGATCCGTTGGCGTAGCGAACGCGAACGAACAAGCATCGCGTCAAGATCATCTAATCGAATGCCTCTAAGCTCCTCGGGACCCACCACCGGAATGACTCGGGCTCCAAACGAACGGCCCGCCGAAACCAGATCATGGAGAAAGAACGAATTTAAACGAAGCTGGTCGCGATCGTAATAGATCGCTACTGTTGGAGCCATCTGCCAAGTGCTTGACCGACATATCGAGTAACGTCAATACCAGAGATCGCCGATAGTCTCCAAATATGGGCGTTAGAGTTGACTTCACACACAATCGAACCCTCGTTCCCTTCGTCAAATAGCAGGTCAACCCCCACATTAAAACCTCCAACCGCATTAGCACTTGCCTCAGCGAGTCTGCGTTCGGTCTCGGACGGTTGATACGGGTACCCTACGCCACCGGCGGACAGGTTGGCGCGAAAATCATCCGGATGTTGGCGGGCTATCGCAGCAATGCAGACTCCATCTACCACTTGTAGACGCAGGTCACGTCCTCGCGAACTAGCCACAAACTCTTGCGCAAGTAGATGCCGATCCGCCAAAGCATCTACGAGAGCAAAAACGTCTTCGGCGGTATTAGCGAGATAGACCTGCGCCCCGAATGATCCCTTCGCCTCCTTGATGACCATAGGTAGCCCAATCTCGTCGATCATCGACATCACCAGCCCGAATGCTATCTGCTGTTTTGGATAGACCGGAGGCAGCATCATCGTCTTTGGGATACGCAGTCCGGCAGCAGCGAGGTGGGCATAGGTGCGACGCTTGTCGTCACAGATCTCTATCGCCCTAGAGCTGTTGACTACAACTGCTCCCTGGAGTTCTAGTAATTCAGCGAGGGCTACGTCCTTGTCGAGAAACAGGATCAGTTGACGGCTACGATCAACCCGATCAACCCTGCTCATAAGTTCCTCAGAGCTCACCAGCGCGACATCAGCAAAAGTCTCACTCAAGCCATGCTGGTACAAGACTCCGTGGTCGAGAAACTTCTCGCCTAACCCCAGGTTTGCAACCACCAACACATCACGCTTAGCGGCCATGGGTGAAGTATTGCTCACCGAGTCTCTTGTCTTGGGAGGTTCAACAATCCCAATGATAAAGCTTGCACTGCTACAGTCTAGAGAGGGAGGTGCCATGCCAGTAGATCAGTTATGGTGCGAACCAGCAGGCTTACAACTTTTTATCGCGACCGTGAAGGAAAGCGCCACCCCTGGAAGACCAACGATCCTGTATTGCCCCGGAATCGCGGATACTGGGCTAGGCGGTAGTGGCAACCGAGTGTTGCAGGAGGCCGCCGAACGCCTGAGCTTCTACTGTCATACAGAGGTGGTTGGTGTAAACCCTCATGGAATTGGGGAGTCGGATGGAACGCTCGGGCCAACAACTTTAATGTCGGACCTTAAGACCGTCATCGCCTTCCTTGCGCCCCGGCCATTGGTTCTGATCGGGTTTGGCCTCGTTGGATACGCTATGCTCGCCTGTGGGAATGTTGATCCTGTCGTTGGTCTAGTAACAGTCGATCCCTTAGTAGACCAACTCAATGCTGACGAGATCGTCAGTACTGGCGTACGCATCGATCCTTCATCCCCCTTCCCCGCACCTGGGTACCCTCTTCCCGCTCCGTCGGAGCTTGCTCGTTGGATGTTGGTCACACCCGGCGACCGTTCGAGAGAGGACAACTTGGACATTGACGGTCTCATTCAGCGCTATCATCCCGAAGTCCATCGTGTGTATGCTACGTCATCCCGCCTGCAAAACGACCCGCGCCCCTACGCGCTCATTCTCGGATGGTTGGAACGAGAGCTCTGGCCCACTCCCACCACGATTTCATGACGAATAGCCTCTCAGCAATTCTTCTGGAATCTCCTAGCTTGTCCTTTAGATGAACAGTTAGCATGGCTATCGCGAAAGGAGAGTCGCATGCGGATCTTGGTAGTAGATGATGAAGAGACCCTGGTAGACACCCTGAAGCGTGGTCTAGTCGCAGAAGGCTTCGCCGTGGACACATGTCTCAATGGTTTGGACGGCATCAAGCTGGCCAGAAGTGCACCCTATGACTGCATTGTCCTCGATATAATGCTGCCCGGAATGAACGGTTTCAAATTCACAGCAACCCTACGAAGTGAAGAGATATGGACCCCAATCTTGATGTTGACCGCGAAAGATGGAGAGCTCGACGAAGCTGAAGCTCTTGATACGGGCGCGGACGACTTCCTCAAAAAGCCGTTCTCATTCACGGTACTCGTCGCCCATATTCGAGCACTACTTCGCCGCAACGTCGATAGCCGCCCACCCGTCCTAATAGCTGGAGACCTGAAGTTGGATCCATCGAGCCACTCAGTCATGCGCGGTGACACCGCAGTGGATCTAACCACCCGAGAGTTCTCCTTCCTCGAGCTGCTCATGCGCTCTAAAGGGAAAGTGCTGAATAAACGAGAGATCATTGAGCACGTTTGGGACTACGATTTTGAGGGAGACTCAAACATTGTCGAGGTGTACATTGGCTACCTGCGCAAGAAGATCGACGCTCCCTTCGGGACCAAGTCGATACGTACCGTGCGAGGGGTTGGTTACCTCCTTGAGGAGGACGGAGGCGCGACAGCCGTTTCCTGCGCCGAGGTTCCAGCGACTGTCTAACCCTTATGCAGGAGCAATACCACAGTGAGGCTCTCCTCCATGGAGAAGTTGGATCATGTCGCCAGGACACGTTTTCCTCCGCTACGGTGGATCGGGCGACAACTCGCATCGGTTCGAAAGCGTACCACGATAGCCGCCACAGTGGTCGTCGGAATGGTGCTTATGGCTGCCTTTATCGGAGTCGTCATTACGCTCAGAGCTGCCTTGACTCGTAACGTCGTGAACACTGCAAAGAACGAAGCCGATGACATCGTGCTATTGGTGCGCGATGGACATCTTCCGAATCCCCTCCCTATACCAAGGGGTGACCTCGCCGCCCAGGTGGTAACGAGCAACGGTACCGTTGTCGCATACTCGCCCAACCTTAAGGGAGCCAAGGCTCTGCGCTCACCCAAATACGTTCCATCACAAGGTATTGTTCAAACCGAGGACTCCGTCCGTGCAAATCGTCTAGCGATCAACGGCAACGTCGATCTTCACACTGTTTTTGTCGCTGACCGGGTCCAAGTCCCCACCTTCCTGGTCGGAGTACTATCCCGTTCTAAGTCCAGCAATCCAAGTCATTTGATTACTGGTTCCACTGGCAAACCTACAACCTTCGATGTCTATACCATTGCATCGCTCTCCTCTGTGGATGCATCGGTGTCAGCTCTAAATCGTGAGTTCCTTATCATCTACCCTATCATCTTGGCGGTAGTGGCTATCTCGACCTGGATTCTCAGCCGCAGAGCTCTGGCCCCAGTCGACCAAATTCGCCGAGACGTAGAGGAGATCACCGCCCTGAATCTATCAAATCGAGTTTTTCAACCAGATGGCGAAGACGAGATCGCACGCCTGGCGGTGACGATGAACTCGATGTTAGCGCGGCTCGACGCCTCGGCTGAGCAGCAGAAGCAGTTCATCGCAGACGCTTCACATGAATTAAAAAGTCCGCTGTCTGCCCTTCGTGCCTCACTTGAGGTAGGACTCCTCCACAGCGAGTCGACCGACTGGCATCAGACGGCCAATATTGCGCTAAGGGAGAGTGAACGGATGCAGCGCCTAATCGAAGACCTCCTCACGCTCGCCAAGGCCGAGGCTCGCGTACAGGCGGTCCAGGTTACCGTCGATCTTGACGAACTCTGCCGCGAAGAGATTCACCGGATTAGACGTACACATCCAGGCATCAACATCGACATGTCCCGAGTGAGCGCAGTACGACTTTTGGGAGATCCAGAGCAGATCAGAAGCATCATCCGCAACCTCATCGAGAATGCAGTTCGATACGCCAAAACGACAACAGCAGTGTCTGCCTCCACCGATGGACATCTGGCAACCTTCACGGTTGCCGATGACGGACCAGGGATTCCCGTCGAACGACGCGACGCAGTCTTCGAACGTTTCACCCGGCTAGATCCGGCACGAAGTCGACTACAAGGTGGCTCCGGCCTAGGGCTTCCCATCGTACGTAGCCTGGTCGAACTCCTTGAAGGGACCGTAACGATTGGGACGTCCGAACTAGGGGGAGCCTGTTTTCGCGTACAGCTGCCGGTCTTGACCCGAGACCGTGTACCATCGGATGCGGCAAACGGCCCAATACCAATGAAGGAAAAGGTTTGACAAGACTCACGTTAGATTCATCGCAGAAACCAAAGAAGCACCGCTCGCTCGCGTATCGTCGTGTTCGAGCTGTCATCGCCGCCGGCGTCCTTGTGGTCGGAGGTTACGGGACTCTCGGAGTGATAGGGGCCCTCAGCGCATCGGGCTCGGCCAGCCTGCCAATAAAGTTCGTCGAGTGGGTTCGCGGTAACGGTGGAGCGAGTATTGTTCAGACCGCTGAGAACGTTTGGTATAGCGTCAACCAACCTGCCGTAGGCGGGGCACCCCCCAAAGGTGCACTTAAACCAACCGCCAGTGTACGCCAAAGTCATTCCGCAAACACCTCCAAAATTCTTCCTGAACCAAAGGCAATCACACCGATTGCAAGTCCACCGCTCCCCCATGAGGGACAGTGGACGCCCGAGGGTCCACTAGTGAACGGATCGCCCGCCCTCTACGTGACCTTGATGCGTCCTGACAAGATTCACACCTCGCTGGTTGCCGGCATCGCCTGGCTCGACCCCCATCTCGTGAGTTTCCTTCAGTACGCTGGCGCCCAAGAGCCGCCGGGCGGTGGAACTTGGCCCTACGTGGCCCCGATTCAGGGGAGCCAAGCCAACAATCTCGTCGCAGCATTCAACTCCGGCTTTCGCATGAGTGATGCCAAGGGAGGCTACTACGCCTATGGAAAGATGGCCGTACCACTCAAGAACGGGGCTGCCTCATTCGTCGTCAACTCACAAGGCGTGGCGACGGTGGAGCGGTGGACCCAAGGTCAACACGTCCCTCCATCGATCAAGGTCGTCAGGCAAAATCTGATTCCGATAGTGCAGTCAGGTCGAATCAACCCCGCCGTCTACTCATCGAACTACCAGGTTTGGGGAGCTACCGTCGGAAATCAAGTGCTCGTGTGGCGCTCAGGCGTTGGAGTGACATCTAATGGTGCCATCGTATACGTGAGCGGACCTGGTCTCTCGGTCGCTTCGCTAGCCCGTCTACTCCAGCGAGCCGGTGCCGTTAACGCCATGGAGCTCGACATCAACTCCGCTTGGACTAACTTCTTTTACTTCAACCACACGCTCGGCACTCCTGCTAGCCCCGCCAATGGGTACCGTCTGGTCTACAACATGGCAAGGCCGCCTCAACGCTACTTCGAAGGAACCGCTAGGGATTTTGTAGTGGCCGTCGCACGTAAGCATCCGCTCTAGCGAACGCAGCTTGGCGGCTAATAGAGGAAATTCGAGAAGCCTCAGTTACTCACATGTTCACGACGACATGCTGCGTCAATGGCGACCAGATCAGTGTGCCTGGGCATCCTCAAGCGCTATCATGAGCGTGTTCCAGGGTAGCGTTGCGCACTTGATCCGCACCGGGAACTTCACCACTCCCTGAAGGGCGGCCAGCTCCCCGACCACCCTGAGATCGATCTGCTCCGGCTCACCCTCTGACTCCTCCACCGCGATCATACGCTTAAAACGGCTCACCGTGGCCTTTACCTCTTCTATCGGCTGCCCCTTGATGGCTTGAGACATCAGAGAGGCTGACGATCTCGATATTGAACAGCCTTGGCCAGTGATCTTGATATCGACTACAACACCATCTTCAACTTGGGCGTAGATGGTAACCTCATCACCACAAAGTGGATTAAAACCCTCTTGTGCGTGCACCGTAGGTCCCTCAAGCACTCCCTGGTTTCGAGGATTCTTGTAATGGTCGAGGATAATCTCCCGATACAGATCGTCAAGATCGTTCATAGTCACTCCTAATCGTGAAACAATCGATAGGCGTCGAGCAGGGCATCAACCAATGCGTCAACATCTTGCTCGTCGTTATAGAGATAGAAGGAGGCCCGCGCAGTCGCACCCACACCCAATTGACGCATAAGTGGTTTAGCGCAATGATGCCCAGCCCGGACACACACTCCATGTTGATCTAGGACTTGCGCGACATCATGGGGGTGTACATCGGCAAGTTCAAAGGATATAACCCCTCCTCGCTTCGTTACATCACGTGGACCGAAAATAGTGATACGATCGTCGAGTCTCTGCTGCAACTGGTTCATCGCATAACTGGTGAGACTCCGGTCGTGAGCACAGATCGCACCCATGCCTACCTCCTCTAGATAACCGAGAGCGGCATCCCATCCGGCGGCCTCAGCGATCGGTGGAGTACCTGCCTCAAACTTATGCGGGATCTCATTCGCCGTAAAGCCATCCAGTCGCACATCGCTAATCATCTCACCACCACCCAGGAAGGGCTGCATCCGATCGAGGATCTCCGCCCTCGCCCAGAGCGCACCGATACCGGTCGGGGCCAACATCTTATGCCCTGTAATGGCTAGACAATCCACGCCTAATTCGCTGACGTCGGTGACGAAATGAGGAACAAACTGAGCTCCATCAGCTACAACCAAGACGTCATGTTGATGAGCCTTCTCGCTCAGCATCGCTACCGGATTCAAGGTTCCGAGCACATTGGACATAAGGGTAACGCCGAGAATACTTGCCCTCTCTAGCATGGCATCCAATCCATCGAGCACCAACAGACCCTCGGCATCAAATGGGAGATATTCAATCGTGAAGCCGATTTGTTCTTGGAGTATCATCCATGGGACCAGATTGGCATGATGCTCCATCTCCGTAAGCAACACATGACTCCCGGGAGTCAAAAGCACGCGCCCGAGCCCCTGAGCCACTAAGTTAAGCGCCTCGGTCGCATTCTTGGTGAAGACAATCTCATGGGCGGGGTCACTAGCACCGATGAACCGACCCAGGTGTCTCCGAGCGGTCTCGTATATGCCAGTCGCCTCTTCCGCTAACCCATAGACGCCCCGATGCACGTTAGCATGCGAATGTCGGTAGTAACGATCCATAGCGTCAAGCACTACAACAGGGTGCTGCGAAGAGGCTGCTGAGTCGAGATAATAGAACGGTCTCGATGCGCGAATGTCCGCAAAAATTGGGAAATCGCTCCGTAGCCTACTCATTGGATCCGTTACTTCAACACTCGCCACTTCTGATATCCCTCTCGCTCTAGATCCTCTACCAACTCCATGCCACCTGAACCCACGATATGGCCATCGACAGCTACGTGAACAGCTGTTGGTGCAAGCCACGCCAGTATCCGCTGATAGTGCGTGATCAGAACGACTCCCATATCTGGGTTTGCCTCTCTTACAGTCTCGATCCCACGAGCCACAGTCCGCAACGCATCGATATCAAGGCCAGAGTCGGTCTCGTCAAGGATGGCGAGCTCTGGCTGCATCATCGCCATTTGAATGATCTCATTTCGCTTCTTCTCGCCACCTGAGAAACCTTCATTTAGATAACGCGACGCGAAAGACGGATCCAGACCAAGGCGCTCAAGCCATTCGAGGAGGTCGAAACGAACCTCGATCGCCGAGACATCACTGCCACGCCGCGCCTGAAGCGCCTGTCGAAGGAATTGGATCACCGAGACACCAGGAATCTCCTCGGGATATTGGAAGGCAAGGAAAATGCCCTCCTTGGCACGTTCATCGACAGGAAGTGCGCTTATATCTATCCCTTTAAAAATAACCTGTCCTTTGTCAATCTGATAGTCTGAACTTCCCATGATCGCATTGGCAAAACTCGACTTGCCAGATCCGTTGGGACCCATAATCACATGCAGCTCTCCAGGGGCGACCGTGAGCGAGAACCCCTTCAGGATGGTAGTGCCAGCGGCCGAAACCCATAGGTCACGCGCTTCAAACAAAGATTGGACAGTCACGCTCCCAGTCTAGTGGCAATTAACCCTATCGCGATAGTGCAATTGCACGGCACTTGACGACATCTCCGGTTTTCCTCTGGTAGGCTTTACGTCAACTATCAGCCAGAGAGGTAGGTGGAAGAATGCGCATTGAAGTCGACTACGACAAGTGCCAATCCAACGCAGTGTGCGAAGGTCTCGCGCCGTCGGTCTTCGAGGTCAGAGACGATGGTTTTCTCTACGTCATCAATGAAAATCCACCAGAGGACCTTCATGCGGCGGTACACGCAGCAAAAGAACAGTGTCCAACACAGGCAATAAGCGTGAGCGACTAACAGCGTGCGTCGCCTGGTCGTGGTGGGAGGGGCACTCGCTGGACACCGGTCAGCGGTCCATGCTCGGCGCCTTGACCCAGATCTCGACATCACAGTGCTCGCCGCCGAGGACGAGCTCCCATATCAACGTCCACCCCTATCTAAGGGTTACCTGCTTGGCACCGTATCATCCCAACGAGTTCGGCTTCGCGGTGCTGGGGAAGGCTATCGTCTCCTCGCTGCGAATCCAGCCATCGGCCTTGACCTCGCTCAATCCAGTGTTCTCACTAGCGACGGCATCCAATCATTTGATCTGCTCATCATAGCAACTGGAGCTCAACCCCATCGACTCGAAGGGTTCCCCCCTGATCAGGACGTGGTCTACCTGAGGACGGTCGGAGATGCCAATCTGCTGAAGGAGGCACTAGCCCGGATTCACCATCTCACGATCGTTGGTGGTGGCTTCATCGGAGCGGAGGTCGCTGTGAGTGCTCGACGGCTGGGGGTGGAGGTAACCATCGTCGAACAGAGCGCTCACCTACTATCGCGAGCCGTCGGACCGGGTGTCAGCAGGCTCATTGAAGAGAATCTCCAACGACTTGGGGTCGAGTTGGCGCTGGAGTCGACCACGAAACTTGAAGCCGTCAATAACCGACGGCTTGTCCGTGATGGAAGTCGTGAATGGCTCACCGATCTGGTCGTCGTTGGCGTTGGCGTTCATCCCTCTACCGAGTGGCTTGGCGGCGCCCTTCCTCTGCGAGAGGATGGAGGCGTAGCAGTGAACGAATTTGGGTTCGTCGATGGCTTTTCGCAAATCGCAGCTGCCGGGGACGTAGCGAGTTGGCATCACCCCCTATACGGGCGTCCATTGCGCTTTGAGCACTTCGAGGTAGCCGCCAACCAAGCTCTTCACGCAGCCGAAGCTCTCGTTAGCGACAAGCACATTGCATATACGGATATCCCTTTCGGATGGAGCGATCAAGGTGAGCTCCTGGTTCAGATACTTGGCGTACCAAGCCCCGGCCTCGCCGAAGAGGAGGAGTCGGTAGACGGCGGAAATATGTTCCTGTATCGACGCGATGATCGCATCGAAGGTGCGATACTCGTCAATGCACCCGAAGAACTCACCGCCCTGCGAGACCGTATTCTCTCCTCATTGAGCAGCTAATGACCTGACGGAGTCACCACATCAAACCCTCATCGCGGGAGGCTCTGTCACCTCCTAGTGCCGACAGGGCTCAATCTACAACGTTGTGTTCGGCAGTCTCGACGCCAAACTGTTGATAGCCCGAGCCTTCGAGTTCGATCGCTAGATCCATCCCGCCCTCGGCGACAATCTTACCTCGGACCAGAACAACCACACGATCTGCTCGAATCTCTCTCAGCAACCGGGGATAGTGCGTGATAAGCAGCAGAGCAGTACCCTGCTCCTCGTTCAATCGCTGCAATCGACGAGCAACGTCACGTAAGGCATCAATGTCGAGACCAGAATCGATCTCATCGCCAATGACGAGTGACTGCGGAACCGCGCTCACCAACAAAGTCTCAAGCTTCTTCTTCTCTCCTCCCGAAAGGTCGACATTTACCCATCTGTTGAGAAGAGTCTGGTCTAAGGATAGGTCCACGGCCTCGGACACGATTCTCTCGGTGACACCTTGTGCATCTAGACCCCGGAACCGATACATCGAAGAGACAAGCTCATCAACACGTACGCCCGGTATCTCCGGCTGACTCTGTGCTATCAACGCAACACCGAGGCGCGCGCGCTCATCGGTCGACCAGCCTTCGATCGCCTTTCCATCTATTACGATAGAGCCACTCTCGACTTGGTAATTGGGGCGACCCATGATCGTAGACACCAACGTGCTTTTCCCGGATCCATTCGGCCCCATTACCGCGATAACCTCACCGTCGTCGATCGCCAGGTTGATGCCGTGAAGCACTTGTTTGGTACCGATGGAAACGTGAAGGTCGTCTATTGCTAGGAACGCCATGATTCTCCTCGACCTCTAGTATCTTCGGTTGACTTGCCGGGCTGCGCCTCCAGGAACACCTCACCATCCCGCTCTGTCACCACAAAAACTGGGACCGCCTTAGTAGCCGGGAAGCAGGTAGGATGCCCATCGCGGAGTGAGAAGGTACTTCCATGCTTCCAACACTCGATCTCCAATGTCTCCGGGTAAACCTCGCCTTCCGCCAAACTATATTTGGCGTGTGAACAGGTGTCACCGATGGCGAACAAATCTCCATCGATACGAACAACGACTACCGGGAAGCCAGCAAGGTCTACCTTTACAGCTTTGCTCTCCTCGAAATCCTGAGTCACTCCGATACGTTCCATTACTCTCCTGACTCCCACTTCTCGTCAATCGCAGCTCTCAGCCGCAGCTGTTCTACGCTAAAATCCTCGCCCATATCCGCGAAAAAAGCCCTCGCCAAGGTTCGACGCGCCTCCTCCGCCGGAAATCCCTTTGACGCGAGATAGAACAACTGCTCCTCATCCACCGGACCAACCGTTGAGGCATGCGAGCACTTGACATCGCTAATCTGGATGTCTAAATTGGGCACCGACCAGGCAAGCGCCTCCTCGGAGAGCAAAACGTTCCGGTTTGTTTGGAACGCCTCAGAACCACGCCCCAGCGGCGTAATCGTAATCATCCCGGTATAGATCGAAGCACCGTCCCCGTTCACTACCCCTTTGTACAGAAGGTTGCTGGTAGTCGTCGGCGCATCATGGGTAATAAATGTGCGATAATCAACACGCTCATCAGCTCCTACCACATAACCAACCCGGATGGCGACCTCCGCCTTGGTTCCATGGAGAACCCCGTCTGTGCGAACGCGGGTATAACCCTGATGGGCACTAGCTGCATCGATCTCAAGGCGCGCCTCGGATGCCAATCTAAATCGAACATACCCAAGGCTTAACGCCGTCTTATCGTGCTCTAGCTGATGACGATAGACGATCGAGGACCGCTCTTCTCCAACAATCTCAATCACCGGGAGATGAAGGACCGATCCGGTCAAGAGATCCACGTGCACGATCTCCAACTCGGCATCAGGGTCCGCTGAGACACGGAGCCAACTCCATAGCGCTGCATCATCGCCGTTCCCAGCTGTGATGATGCCTAGTCGACGCACCGAAGAATCAGCGTGAATTTCAATGCGACAAGGTGCTAATAGTGTTCCTAGCGTGAGCAGGCTCTCATCTTCTTCACGCAGGAATTCACCTGCCGCCTCGACCTCTACGGCCGACAATCCCTGCGACTCTTGGCCACCGCCAATAAGACGACCGCCATCGATGCGCACAACAGCTTCGACATCACCGAAGGTCTTGAGGATCTCCATCCCCTGCTCCCAGATATCATCCGCACAGCTCGATGGAGTCCCCTGATAGCGCTCCCAATCGATCTCATCAACCGGAGAATATCTCCAACACTCCAAAGCCTCATTCGGCTGCTCAAGTCGCTCCACATCGGCTACCCTTGTGGCACTGCGAACCGGCAACTCCCAGGACAAATCCTTCCCTAGGGACTTCACGCGATCTCCTTCGATACCTTCTACGCCACCTTCGTATCGAGAAGGTGATGGTTTACCCTACCATCATAGTGATAATCTGGTGACTATCCACGGCGAGAGCATCGACCAACAGAGGAGAGTAATGGAGACGCTACAACTGGAGATCCATGATGGCATCGGTGAGTTGATTTTGAATCGTCCTGCCAAACTCAACGCCATGAATGCGAAGTTCTTTGAGGAGCTACCGATTGCGATCGAGATCCTTGAGGCTGAATCGGTGGTACAGGTCATTGTGATCCGTGCCAACGGGCCCCACTTCAGCGCAGGGCTAGACCTCTACGACATGGCACCAGGATCTCAAAAGATACAGGCAGCCAAGGATATAGAACCCCTTCAACGCGGATTCTTGGCGCTTGCCACCACCAGCAAACCTACGTTGGCCGCCATCAACGGCTACTGTATAGGAGGCGGGCTCGATCTCGTCGCTGCATGCGACATACGCATGGCGTCACAATCAGCGATCTTCTCGCTTCGCGAAGTCCGCATCGGCATTGTTGCCGACCTTGGATCTCTCGCCCTGCTCGCGGACGTTATGTCTCTCCCTACTCTGACAGAGATTGCGCTTACAGGTCGCGATCTTGATGCCAACGAGGCACAGAGAATTGGGCTGGTACAGACACTCTGCGCAACACCAGAGGAGCTCACACAAGCCGTTACGACGCTAGCCAGACAGATACAGGCGAATCCACCTCTTGCCGTCCAGGCAACTAAGAGCCTGTTGGTCCAACAACGAACTCAGCACCTACTACAACACCTTCAACTCGCAGCAAGCAACAACGTTGCTCTGATGCAATCGCAGGATATGAGAGAAGCAATCAATGCACTGATCGAAAAACGGCAACCTCACTACCATGGCAACTGATCACAAATCGATCAACACCAATCCTTCCAGCCTTGAGGCGTTCCCGGGCGAGATCTAACCTAATTCCACTACCATGGAGACTTCAATGTCGCTCACCTTTAGCCATGCTCCTACCTGTTCCTAAGCTTCCTCAAAGCATGAATCATAAGACTGGGCATTGAAAGGTTCCTTAAACCGAATGCTCCGAAGCCTCAGAGCGCAAACGAAGAATGGTAGAGAAAGGCACGCATGATGAGTGACAATGAGTTTTCCGAGGACGTGAACGGTTCGAATCCTTCCAATGGAGAGGATCCTACGGAAGAGATCCATACCACTCCTCAAGGTAACGAGGGCTCATCATCAGATCCCGAGCAGGGATCTGAGCCAACGTTGATAGGGGATGGTTGGTCATCAGGAGATGGTTGGTCATCAGGAGATGCGCTCGCATCCGGCGAGACCTGGTCAGGTGGAGCGGCCGCCGATCAATCTGATGGCGATCCCTCGTTAACTGACAACGCTGGGCAGGCCGGTGCAGCGAGCGATAGCACCGGGTACCATGGGTACGACTACTCATCGACCTGGACCTCTCCCCCAACCTCACCTTCGACAGAGAGCAACTCAGCTAAGGGATCTCGCAAACGAAGGGGTGCCTTGGCCCAACGTAGATTCTCGGGCTTGACCGTGTTGACCGCAGCGGTGGTGGCAGCGGTTGTGGCTGTTGGCACCAGTATTACCGTCGTCCATTTAAGTAATTCCTCTAATTCAAAGCCTGTAGTCATCACTCAATCCTCTGCATCTCCCACGTCGATACAGGGGTCTGGGCTCAACGGCAACGGTAGTCTCAATGTGCCACAGATTTTGGCAAAGGTCGAACCGGCTGTGGTCGACATCACTGCCCAAGGTTCTACTAGCAATGGTTTTCTAGGCACGAGCCAATTTCAAGACGCCGGCACAGGAATGATTATCGGATCAAGTGGCCTCGTTCTTACCAACAACCATGTTGTTGCGGGAGCAACCTCGATACAGGCCACGCTCTACAACCAATCGAAGTCATATCCAGTGAAGGTTGTAGGAACCGATCCCAACCACGATATAGCAGTGCTTCAGATCCAGGGGCTCTCCAATCTCCCGACGGTGAAGTTCGGTTCATCTAAGCAACTTCAGGTGGGTGATCCAGTTGTAGCTATTGGGAATGCACTCGCCCTGCAAGGTGATCCAACTGTAACTCAAGGGATCGTGTCGGCACTGAATCGCTCCATCACCGCCCAAGATCAAAATCTGACCGAGCACCTTACCCAGATGATTCAGACAGACGCGCCTATCAACCCTGGCAACTCGGGGGGGCCACTCGTAGACGCTGCTGGCCAGGTAGTGGGAATGGACACCGCGATAATCTCGTCGACCTCACAAACTCCCGCCCAAAATCTCGGATTTGCTGAATCTATCGACTCCGTACTCCCAGTAGTGAAGAACATCCTGAAGGATCCCTCCTACTACACGAAGTCTTCCTCCCAATCCTCCTCCACTGCGACTACCACTGCCAAGGCGTTCCTGGGTGTCGGCATTCAGACTTTGAGTCCACAGTATGCTAGCCAGCTTGGGTATCCCACTGGCCAAACAGGAGCATTGATCGACTACATCTATCCAGGCTCACCAGCCTCAAACGCTGGTTTGACATCTGGTGACGTCATCGTTGGCTTTGACGGCAAGACAGTAGCCGATGCATCTCAACTCGTAACTGATGTCAGGTCCAAATCGCCAGGGACATCGATAACCCTGAAGGTACTTTCACAGTCAGGAACCTCCACTATGAGGATTACTCTTGGCAACGCACCAGCAGCATAAATGAATGACTGGCATCAGAGTCAGTCGAGAACAGAAACCGCTAGCGTTATCGACGCTGGCGGTTTCGTCGCGCCTGCGCCTATCATCGGATGGGCGGACCGAGTTAGATCCCTTTCGCACAACCGGACTAGCTGCCAACAAAAGGAGAAGCTATGACATCCACCCAAGGACGACCCTCCAAGGATAAACGAATACTTGTGGTCGATGACGAACTCCCGATCACCGAGTTGCTCCAGATGGCACTCAACTTTGAGGGCTACGACGTAGGGGTCGCGGCATCAGGTCGCGAAGCACTAGAACTCACTAAGACTTTTCGCCCCGACGCCATCGTTCTTGACGTGATGATGCCGGGCCTTGACGGCTTCCAAGTAGTCAAACGACTGCGCGAAGAACGTGACGGGACGCCAATACTCTTTCTGACCGCTCGTGACTCGGTAGAGGATCGTGTAGAGGGACTCAGGCTCGGTTCAGATGACTACCTCACCAAACCTTTCTCTCTCGCAGAGCTCACGGCTCGCATCGAAGCCGTGCTACGGCGCAGCGGTGGAGGCACAACGGAGTCGTCTCGCCAAACCTTTCACGACCTCACACTCGACGACGAGACTCACGAAGTGCTCCGAGCAGGCAAGCTCGTCGAACTTACCGCCACGGAGTTCAAGCTCTTGCGTTTTCTCATGCTGAACGCAAACAAAGTTGTCTCCAAAACACAGATCCTAGATCACGTCTGGGAGTATGATTTTGGAGGTGATGCCAACATCGTTGAGACTTATATCAGCTACTTAAGAAAGAAGCTTGACCAGTTTGGACCTCCGATGATCAAAACAATTCGTGGCGTTGGCTACAGTCTGCGAGCACCAGAAATCAGAGAGCCCTGAAGCGTAAGACAGGAGCCGTGTCGAAAACTGGATCTCGCCTTTCCCTCCGAGCTCGACTACTTATCATCGCGCTCGCCACGTTGATTGTAGGTACGCTGGCAATTGACTTTACAACCGTGACTGCGCTGCGGTCGTTCCTAGTGGCTCGAGTAGATTCCCAGCTGACTACCGATATTCCGCTCGCAGCCCGCGAACTCCTACACTCCAGCGTCTACGGTAACTCCAGCTTCTCAGGACTGGTCTCCCTGCCACAGGGTAGCTATGGAGAGCTGATCTTCTCTAACGGAACATCCATCGTCGGCCAATTTTCGAATTCCGTTTCAGAACCTCCTCCAAACGTCGCCACAGGCAAAGCGGGTGACCAGCGGGTCGACATACCAGTCGGACATCCTATCACCATCGAGCTGCCGAAAACAAGCTATGCCTATCGTGTCCTAGCCGCGCGGGATCCATCACTTGGTGCGACGATGATCCTGTCCATACCCCTAACCTCCGTCGAGAGCACGCTGCAACGCTTGGAGTTAGCCGAGTTCTTCGTCTCACTTGGCGTGGTCCTGGCTCTTGGGCTCGCCGGAGCGTTCTCGATTCGCATCGGCCTTAAACCACTAGAGCGCATGCGAGCACAGGCTCGAGATATCACCGCAGGTGACTCCATGGCGCGTGTGGACGATGAAGGGCCCCAGGAGATTGCAAGCCTCGCTGGAACCCTCAATACCATGCTCGAACGCCTCCAAGAGGCCTACAACAACTCCCAAAGCTCACAGACTCGACTCCGTCAGTTCATAGCAGACGTAAGCCATGAGCTGCGCACGCCACTTACTAGTATCAAAGGCTACGCCGAGCTCTATCTCGATGGTGCTCTCGACCCGACAACCGACACTCCTTTGGCAATGGAACGGATCCAATCAGAGGCTAGCCGCATGGCAGCACTCATTGAAGACCTGCTATTGCTGGCACGCATGGATGAGAATCGGCCACTATCACTGGCACCGATCGATCTTTCAGCGCTTGCACGCGCAGCTGTCATGGACGCGACCGCAGTTGAGCCTGAACGCAAGATCGATCTGATTACGCCCGCCGAAGCTTTAGTCCTCGGCGATCAACACCGGCTGACTCAAGTCATCACCAATCTTCTCTCCAACGTGCGCACCCATACCCCAGCGACAGCAACAGTGACGGTCCGTATCGAGATTCTTCCGAAGGACGCGAAACCACCAACCGGGGCACATACCGCGCGAGGAATCTCCGATCTCTTCGGGAGCACTGATGAGACAATAGCACTCTTGGAGTGGGACGCGATAGTACGCCTTACCGTGTGTGACTCTGGACCAGGGCTCGACAGCCAGCAACTGGAGCGAGTCTTTGAGCGCTTTTATCGATCAGATGAATCCCGCTCTCGCGCTCGTGGTGGAGCAGGGCTCGGGCTCTCACTTGTAGCCGCCATTACCCATGCACACGGAGGCAATGCGTGGGTCACGAGCGCTGGTCTTGGCAGAGGAAGTTGCTTCGGTATTGACCTGCCCATGCTAGAGATGGACACCGGTGACGTCAACCCTGCGCCTTCCGTTCCCGCACTCGTAACCGAATCCACCGGGCGATTCGCCGTCCCTTGGAGAATGCCATCACGCAGAGAACGACACGCGAAGCCGGAATAACTCACCGATTGCTTCACACCGTCAACAGCTACCGGCAAACGCCAGTAACTGCACCGAAGCAGATTGGGCAGGAACACTTGCCGCTAGCCAACACGTCCAGACACCCAAGCTGAACCTGCGTTGTCCACGCCTAGCCAACACACGAGTAGCATAGCAGTTATATCGAAGTTGAAAGAGGTAGCCACTGTGAGCAGCTATTCAAAGCGTGGGACAGTCATGGTAGGTAAGACAGTGGGAGCTGGAGCGGTGGTGGCCGTTCTCGGGTCTCTCGTAGCGGGACCAGTTGGCCTCGTCGTTGGCGCTGCTGCTGGAGGTTGGGTTGGTTACAAATACGCCATGAGGGACCGCACTCACTAGTTCCTCCGCAGCTTGTAAGCCAGCAGGCTCGTTCAAAGACCAGTAGTCCACCACGCAAATCCTCTGTGTCTACACAGAAAATACACGAGGATTCTGAACTCAGGTGCCAGCACTCAGCTCGTGCGATCTTGCAGCGCCCTAGTTCACATCCGGACACAGCTGCTCACACCAAGGTTTGACCGGCTGTGCAGTCGGAAGCCGACAGTGCATAGCTGGCCGATCCCTATTTCAGCTTATTCTGTGCCACGCGACGGTGACCAAAACGACACCGGACTAACCAGTAAAGACATCCTACACACAGAACCCCGGGCCGACACTGCAACCTGAGTGCAGGAACGTGCGCCCAATCCATACCATCTGGCGCGCGTCATCGTTATCCGATGGAACCATCCATTTGAAGTTCAATTAATCGAGACCACTCGACCGCGTACTCCATAGGCAACGTGCGAGTGACTGGCTCAATGAATCCATTGACGATAAGGCTCATCGCCTGCGCCTCCGACAGACCGCGACTCATCAAATAAAAGAGCTGATCCTCGCCGACCTTAGACACCGTTGCCTCGTGTCCAACCCAAGCATTACGCTCGCCGATCTCCATGTATGGCTTCGTCTCTGAAATCGAATTATCATCGAGAAGCAACGCGTCGCAACGCACGAATGAACGAGAGTTCTTCGCCCCCTCCTCCATATGCACAAGTCCACGATAGGTCGTGATGCCACCATCTTTGGATATGGACTTGGATACGATTGTCGACGTCGTCTCCGGTGCGGCGTGGATCATCTTTGCACCAGCATCTTGGTGTTGTCCAGCACCCGCATAGGCGACCGAAAGCACCTCGCCGGATGCCTTCGGTCCCATCAGATAGACCGATGGATACTTCATGGTCAACCGTGAGCCGATGTTGCCATCGATCCACTCGACTCGTGCCTCAGCTTCCGCTCGAGCTCGCTTGGTGACAAGATTGTAGACATTCGATGACCAGTTCTGGATGGTGGTATAAGTTATACGCGCACCAGGTTTGGCTATGAGTTCGACGACAGCGGAGTGCAATGAATCGGTAGAGTAGACCGGTGCAGAACATCCTTCGATATAGTGAACCTGGGAACCCTCATCAGCGATAATCAATGTGCGTTCGAACTGCCCCATGTTCTCAGAGTTGATCCGAAAGTACGCCTGCAGTGGCATCTCGAGTTTGACACCCTTGGGTACGTAGATGAATGATCCCCCGGACCAAACAGCCGAATTAAGGGCAGCGAACTTGTTATCATTCGGAGGGATGACAGTACCAAAGTACTGCTTCACAAGCTCTGGGTAGTCACGTAATGCAGTGTCCATGTCGGTAAAGAGGACACCCAGCTTTGCCAAGTCGTCGCGATTGCGGTGATAGACGACCTCAGACTCATATTGTGCAGTCACGCCACCTAGATACTTGCGTTCAGCCTCAGGGATCCCGAGCTTATCCCAGGTGTTCTTCATGTTTTCAGGAAGTGCGTCCCAATTATCAACCTGGTGATCGGTTGGCTTTACGTAGTAGTAGATGTCGTCAAAATCCAGATCAGGCATATTGACGGCAAACCACGGAGCCATAGGCCTTCGCATGAAGTGATCAAGCGCCTTCAGCCGGAATGCACGCATCCAATCTGGTTCAGCCTTGATCCTCGACATCTCCTCGACGATCTCTCTAGAGAGTCCCTTTTTAGGCTTAAACACATAGTCTTCGACGTCAGACCAGCCGAGCTTGTAGCGTCCTAGATCAAGTTCCACAGAGGCCATTGCTACTCCTTCATTCTTTTGCATCCCACCGAAACTCTGGAATGGTGGGCATCGGTGATTTGCACTATCTCCATAGTAACAACTATGAAGATCGTATCGACCGGTCTACACTGGCCAGCATGCCATATCTTTCACAGCTGCTCTTTGCGCGCTCCACGCCCCTCCCTAGTCTTCCCTCACAACTCGGGCATACGCTCACGGGAAGATCCATCACCCGAGAGGATCCGTTCTACTATCTTCGAGACCTTACAAATCCTGCCACAAGCGAGTATCTCCAGCAAGAACGAAATTTCATGAGTCGGTTGGAAGGCACATTAGAAGAGATGCGTGATGAACTCGTAGCCGAGTTTCGAGCTCGTATCCCAGAACCGGACGAGAGCTACCCCACTCGCCGTGGCTCCTACGAGTACTTCAGCAGGATTGAACCAGACCTCGACTATCCGATTCACCTCCGCCGGAAAATCGGTGGTACCGAAGTGGAGACAGTACTAGATGAAAATGCGGTAGCCCAGAATCATGACTTCCTGGGTATAAGCGGGATTGCTATCGCCGACGATGAACATACGATCGCCTATGGAGTCGACTTCAGTGGAGATGAGCGTTATCTGCTTCGAATCGGCCATCTCGTCGACGGCGTAGTTACTATCGACGAAGAGATCCCTTCCACCTCATACGGCTTCGTCTTTTCAAACGACGCTAGACAACTCCTCTACACTCGCCCGGACGATACTTTGCGACCAGCCGTGGTCCTAGCCCACTCCCTTGGTTCCGATCACAGCAGTGACGTCGTGTTAATGGATGAAAAGGACCAACGATTCTATCTCGACGTCGGTCGCACCAAAGATCGAAACTTACTAGTCATCTCAGCTTCCAGTGCCATCACGAGCGAATATTGGCTCCTCCCCTCAAGTGGTGAGCTCGGCGCCCCCATCTGCTTTCGCCCACGTGAGCAGGGGCTCGAATATCATCTCGACCATATAAACGGGTCGTTCTACCTGATGGCAGCCCATGACGGCGAAGAGTATCGCCTGTTTACTGTGCAAGATCGACTCGCGCCTTGGGAGCCCTTCTTCGAACTACCAAACGATGATCGCCTCGAAGGATTTGAGGTCACCCCTCTAGGCATCGTCCTACAACTGCGCTCTGTCGATCGAACCAAACTGACCTATGTCGCCTTTGAGCAAGTCGGTGAACCCGCAGGCGTTGAAATCTCAGGCGACGATGCCGCCGTTACCTCAGTCTTGCTGGGGAATGCAGAGCCGACGGCGACGACAATCCGCATAGAAGAGACCTCGCTTGCGATGCCGGCGACGCTGATAGAGATCGACCTAACGACTCTCGAACGCACTATCCTCTGGCAACAGCGAGTACTTGGGGGCGTTGATACCACCAACTATCTCACCATGCGCGGCTACGCACCAAGCGACGATGGCACCCTCATCCCAGTAACACTCGTCCATCGACGAGACCTAACCCTTCCTGCACCCACGCTCCTCTACAGCTACGGTGCCTACGGCGAACCCATCGACCCAGGCTTTTCGACCATGAGACTTTCGCTCCTGGATCGTGGGTTTGTCTATGCAATTGCACACGTACGCGGTGGAGGTGAACTCGGTCGTCAATGGCATGACTTGGGCAGACTGGAGCACAAGCCCCAAGGCTTTCAAGACCTGCGCTCCGCAGCTGATTGGCTCGTCGACAACAACATCTCCAATCCAAGCCTCATCTGTCTTCGAGGAGCTAGTGCGGGTGGTCTGATGGTAGCCGCTACGCTCAACCTCGACCCCAGTCGCTTCCGAGCTGCCGTTCTAGAGGTTCCCTTTGTTGACTGTCTAACCACTATCTCTGACCCTGATCTTCCCTTGACAATCACTGAATGGGAGGAGTGGGGAAACCCGATCGAATCAGACATAATCGAGTCTTTGATGGCTTCGTATAGCCCATACGACAACCTAAAGGCGGAACGCTACCCTGATCTCTTGGTGACTACTGGCCTAAATGACTCGCGAGTATCCTACTGGGAACCCGCGAAATACGTAGCCAAACTCCGCCTACTCTCCCCTCTCACCAATGTCGCCCTCAAGATTGAGAACGAGGCTGGCCACATGGGGGCTTCAAAACGCACCGAAGTGTACCAAAATGAGGCTCTTGTCGAAGCCTTTCTACTTGCTGCATGTACTCCGTCAGAACCTGGTTAAAGGCTCTCATGGGACTACCATCGGGCAGAGCCATCCCTGTCTAACTTCATGTCCTACTCCTGCTGAGAGCCTGACCCCTTCTCCTGAGTGAGGCAAGCAAGTCCTCTGTGGGTTGCTCTATTAGTTCTTATTATGCGGGCGACTGGCCGGAGGAGGCAACAAGGTTGAAGGAGAAGACTCCCGGCGGCGATGAAAACGAAACCGGCACCCCGTTTACCTGCATCTGGAAGTCATGTGCGTTGCCAACTTTAATCCACAACGAAGATGCAGTTGAAGAGATCGTATATGACCCACCGGCCGGAAGGGTCTGGTCCCATAACAGCGGACCATTAGCTGAATCAGAATCAGCTACCCAACATGGCTGACTAGCGCTCACTACGATCGTTCTAGCTCCGCCAGGAATATCGTAGGTTGCATAACTCGAGTTCGCGCTAACCGGGGTGTACTTAGACGGTGTCGACGACGATGAACTTGTCGACTGGTTGCCACTGCTAGGGGTGGAGGAATTCGACGGAGTCGACGAGGAGCCACCAGCCGCAGTAGAGGTCTTTTTCTTGGTGGTCGAAGTAGATTTAGATCCTTTTGAGGCTGTGGATGAGCGCGAGTTCGAAGGGGTGGTCGTGCGTGTAGCCGACGAAGGTGGAATAACCGTCGATGAAGTGTTGCGTCCGAGCAGAAAGAAACCGACGCCGAGGACCACTGCGATAGCGCCCGCGCCGACAGCCATAGCTGACAACGGCAGACTCCTGCCGGTCGAATAGACACGATGCTCACGCGATCCACGGCCGTCTGATTCAGCACTGGACTCCTTCTCGCTCAAAGAGGCGTCGATCACTGGCATAGCCTCGGTCATCGACGATGCGAGCACACCACCAATAGGAGTGAGCTGTACAGTGGAGTCCGCATCGGCATCAGCCTTCTTCTCTAACACACCCTCTTCTCCAAACACCAGTCCAGAGTCGACTGTTGAAGCATGTTCAGGCACAGACAACGGATCTTCAACGAGCTCGGAGGTGTCGTGCGCTGGTACTGGTGGCTCGGAATCCAGGCTCAGGTCGCCATTCTCCCGGTCTTCTATACCTCTAGGCTCAGGTGTGGTCTGGAGGTGGTCATCGTCATTTCCTAGCGGTGCAGTAATACGAATGAGATCTGGATCTGTGAGATGATCGAGTTTCGAGAGATCGAGTCTAACCGGACGTAAAGGCTCCACTTTGAATGTACGAGCATCACGATCGGCAGTCGGGGCATCAGCCACCTTAGAGATCATGTCGAGAGTCTGGCGATGGCCAGACATGGAACGGCGTTCGCGTGTCGCATTCGACAACCCGATCCGCGCTACGATCGCCAACCCGATGAATGCGACGACAAAGATGATGATTACTGTCATGGGACACCTCGAAGGCGAGAGACGATTCTTCAAACAACAGTATAGGCGTAGCTACACGACTGGAAGATAGCTCCTCTTTGGCTCGACTTCAGCTATCTGCAAAGCTGGTCGAAGAATACCAGGTATGGCCACTAGTCACCATGTCCTTCTTGAGAGCTACCTCGACACCTTGCGAACTCTAGGTGGTTCCGACCTTCACCTTAAGGCTAATGCCCCAGCGTGCGTGAGGGTAAGCGGACGCCTCAGCACCATCGAAACACTCCCCTCTCCTAGCGGGGAAGACCTTGCGGCAATGATGGAGGCGATCATGCCAGAATCGGCCACGGCCATATTCAAGAAGACAGGGGAGACAGACTTTGCCTACGTCGATACCCGTGGTAGACGCTATCGGGTGAACTGCTTTCTCTTTGGGCGAGCTATAGGATTCGCGTTTCGCTCGGTCAAACCACAGGCGCCTTCCTACGAGGATCTCGGATTACCCTCTTCGATCGCCGACTTGGCAAATATCGAGCGCGGACTTATCCTGGTCACCGGACCCACCGGCTCCGGGAAGTCTTCGACCTTGGCTGCCATGGTAAATGCAATCAACACAAACAAGGCCAAACACATCATTACTCTCGAAGATCCAATCGAATACATACATCAAGATCAGCGTTCCTTTGTAAACCAACGAGAGATCGGCTTCGATACGAGGACGTTCGCATCGGCATTACGTGCATCACTTCGTCAAGACCCAGACGTGATCCTCGTCGGAGAGATGCGAGATCTTGAAACGGTAGAGGCTGCCATGCAAGCCGCTGAGACTGGCCATCTCGTACTCTCCACACTCCACACTCTCGGGGTTGCAGAGACGATCTCGCGCATCATAGATTTCTTCCCTCCATACCAACAGAAACAGGCGAGAGTATCAATCGCCGACATCCTGGCTGGCGTCATCTCGCAGCGCCTCGTAGAAGCCAGTACAGGGGGAACGTTGGTGGCGGCCTGCGAAGTTCTGGTCACCAATGGGAGAGTTAAGCAAGCGATCCTCGAACCAGAACGAGCCACCGATATCAGAACAATCGTCACTGAGGGTGCCTTCTACGGTATGATGACATTCGATCAGGCGCTCGCCAAGTTAGTAACCGACGAGAAAATAACAACAGAGACCGCACTTGCCAACGCCTCGAACAGTCACGACCTTGGTCTGATGTTGAAGGATCTCGGTCACGCCGTCGCCTAAGCCGCCGCTGTCCGCGATGGCGAGATGAAGATGCGCGGTGTGAACCGGTCAACTGTTAGCCTAGGTGTCGCACTCCTTCGATGAAACGGCGGTACCACATGGCTAATCACGAGCTCAACGACCTCATTGATGATGTCGTTATCATTCAACCTGAAGTCCACGCCGACGCCCGTGGTAAGTTTCAAGAGACTTACCGACGTTCATGGTTCCCACTCGGTCGTGAGATGGTGCAGGGATCTCGTTCCGACAAAATCGCCGGATCCCTGGTAGGGTTACACTACCACCTGCACCAGGCTGACTATTGGTACATCGTCGACGGCACTGCGCAGGTCGTCCTCTATGACCTAAGACCGGATTCCCCTACCCATGACACCGTGATGGATCTTGAGATGGGTGAGACAAACCCAATCGGTGTCTTCATTCCACCAGGTGTTGCTCATGGTTTCGCGACACTCACTGACATCACCTTGACATACCTCGTCGATGGGTACTATAACCCCTCCGATGAGCTCGGCATCCGCTGGGATGATCCACGTTTTCGCAACGTCTGGCGACTCGTCGATCCCGTCGTCTCCCAGCGCGACCAGACCAACCCGAACCTATCGGACATCGATCCAGGTCTGCTACCCCACGGGAGACCGAGAACCTAAACCACTCCTTCTGCCCCGCCTTCGACAGGCGGTCAGACACCAATAGAGGTACTGATCAAGTCCCGCCTAAGCGACTAGTCGCCGGGACTCGATCTAAGTCGAGATCGGCAATCGTCTGGCCCAAAGTCCGGGCGAGCCACCCAACTCGAACTTCAATGCATAGCTATGCATGCATCCGCAAGGTACATATAATCATCAACCCCCGTACACAAAGATGAGGAGAGGCCGCTCGACAAAGAGGGGGAGGTCAGTGTCAACGGCTCATCTCCTCAAAGAGGACATCGACCTACCGGAGCGAATCTTGAGTGACTTGTGTGACATCCGCCCCACCCTTACGGACGGGGCTTCCTGGGCTGCTCACGCAGCTTCGGCTGGTTGACGCTTCACTGGGTCTGGGTGCTTGTTAGCGTGCGATGTCCCTCCACGTCCTTAGATCACACTTAGAACAACGTAGGCTCGTGTATGCGGGGTTGATGGCGATGATTTCTACTGGTATTATGGCATTGATAGCTTTGTCAGTGAGCCGTCTGTGGAACATACCCCAGCCCTGTTCGAGGATAGACCTGTTGAGTCTGGACTTCTGAGCAACGTTCTTGCCTGGGTTCTCAACTGTGCCCGTGGTCGAACGGGTCATGTTCTTGACCCCCAAATCCTCTAGGGCAATCAGGTTGTGGTCCACCCGATCCAGTCTTTGCGTCGATCGGTCTCCTTTGCTGATAACTTGGCTATAGCTAGCTTTATAGCATTACGACGTTTGGAGCCTTTGGTCTGTCTAGCTAGTTTGCGTTGTAGTCGCCTCTTAGGTTGGCGCTCTCGGTTGGTGAGTAGTTTCACCCGTTTGGTCAGCCAAGCTCCGTCAAGAGTCGCTAGCGAACTCTAGCTACAATGAGCCCGGAAGAGCGTCGCGCGAGAACGCCCGAGGGTGTAATCAGCTGCGGCGAGTTGATGCTAGCTAAAATACGAGCTAGACAGAATACGGAAACTCTCTCTGTGGCAACGCGTCCTTGCGCCAGACCATTACCTTGCGACGAAAGTAAACGACTTCATCACCATGCTGGTTGTACCCAAAGGTCTCAACCGTCACGATACCTCGATCGGGCTTTGACTTCGACGGCTCTGCTGCAAGCACACGTGAGACCGCATAGATGGTGTCGCCATGAAACGTAGGTCTCTTGTGGATTAACGACTCAACCTCAAGGTTGGCGATCGCCGAGCCAGATACGTCGGCAACACTCATGCCCAACACGAGAGAGTAGACAAGGTTGCCTACCACCACGTTCTTCCCATGCACCGTAGAATGCTCGGCAAAATAGGCATCCGTGTGCAGAGGGTGATGATTCATGGTGATCATGCAAAACAGATGATCATCGGCCTCGGTGATCGTCTTCCCAGGCCAATGGCGATAGACATCACCAACGACGAAATCTTCAAACGCTCGGCCAAACGGTCGATCACTTGCAGTCACCGCGAATTAGTCCTCTGTCACTGGACGTGGAGCCTCACTTGGCTCTCCACCTTCTACCACCTCACCCTGAGGAAACGCCATCGTCGAAAACGCGGCGTTCCAGTCGGGCTGAGACTCTCCATCGATGGTTAAGACCCACCGGTACCTACCACCTGGAGGAAGCGGTAGCGGACCAAGGTTGATCGCCAGGTTGACAGGGATGTCACTCCCCAGTGGAACCCCTTCGGGAGTGCCGATTTGGAAATCACCTCGTACCTCGACGGGCTGGGGACCCTCTGGAGTCTCCACCATGACGGCGCCACCATCGTTGTCCTGAAGGAAGAGCTCCCAATGGTGGGCTTCAGGTGCCTCAGACCAGCCGACATCTACTTTCATAGCTATCGCCATTGGCGACATACCAGGGCCAGTCACTGACCATCCTCCACCGAGGAGAAAAAGTTTACCTTCGCTGACCTGCGCAGAATCGCAGAGAATTAATGTTGCATTCACGACCCATAACGCTAGCGTAGAAATGTGGAAGATCGCCACCTTATTCCGACGAAATCTACCCGTGTAGGCCCAAATCTGCACACAGAAGTGGTCGACCCCTATTATCGGGCAACGGCTCAACTAACGTCAATGCTTGCAGGATTCGAGCTAAGCGCCGCAGCCGATATTGGTTGCGGCTACGCCGGCATCACCGAGGACATCGCAAGTGCGCTCCCCTCACAGGCGACTCTCTACGCCGTAGATGCGGACCCGGAGGTCTTTCCGACGTCGCACGGAGCGGCATCATGTCAGGTGATCGAACTCGTCCAGGACGTATACCAACTTGAGCTGCCAAAACAAGTTGACGTCATCGTTTGCCGCTTCCTTCTGCTTGACCTTACCAATCCGCTAGCTGCTATGAGAGCGATGCGGCGCTGGATACGACCGGGTGGGCACCTGGCTCTACTCGAACCGATCACATCGACGGGCAGAATAGGCACTAGCGCCATCGCGAGTGCGAGCGACGAAATCGTCGACCAGGACATCGGTCTCCGACTATATGATCTTCTGACTGCGATAGACGCGGACGAGATTACGATCGACGCCTTTACGCCGGTAGGGCTTGGAGCATCGCTCGCCGGGCGCTACCTTGCGGCCATGACCGGCGTTGATCCTGGGTCCAACACCTTTATCGCACTCCCCACGCTCGTACTCGCGTGTGGCCACATCCAGTAGTGAGCGATAACCTTCTACGGCAATCCATCGAGGTCTCATAGTGGCAGTACCCAACTAATCCAACCTCAGTGAATGCGCACCAAGGCGACAAGCGCGACCAGGTTGAAGGTAGCGTGAGCAACGATGGTGGTGCCTAATCGTCTTGTCCACCACATCAAACCCGCCAGCACACAGCCAACCGCCAGCAGGCCGAGGAACTGAAGCGGCTCAAAGTGAGCGAGCGCGAAAAGCAACGCACTTCCCAAAATCGACAACGCCACTCGAACTACTGGCGTGACGTTCCCCAGACGATCACGCAATACCGAGAGCGTGAGACCGCGAAAGAAGATCTCCTCACAAACTGGTGCCCCTATCACCAGCACAAAGGCGACGACCGCGAGTCCTCCACCATGGCCAATGCCAACGAACGATTGAGCCGGTTTCGAAAGCGACTTCGACAGTGAGGGATTGATAGCCTCAAAGGGAAGATAAAGCACTGGCACGATCACAAGTTGACTGACCACGCCCGCAACTATTCCAACCGGTACGTCGATGAGCGGACGAAAATGCCACCCAATCAATTCGAAGAAGGATCGATGCCAATAGCTACGCGCAGCAAAAAAGGCGCCACCGACAAAAAAGATCCATAACCCTATCTCGTCCATCACAAGCAGGAATGGAGTCAGACGGGACAGCGTGGTGGGTCCGGAGAAGTGCGAAACAGAGATCCCGATCGAGAGAAAGATGGTGCTCGACACCAGCGCGACACCAAGCACCACCGGAGGAAACCAAAGTGGCGCAGGTCGACCATCAGCCGGTTTCAAGCGACGTTCCATCCACACGTACTCCTTCGGGGCCTCGGGCCAATCAGGCTAACGGATCCAAAACCTAAGGAACTCCAATTGAATCGAAGTAGGGTAGTTGCCCGCCTAGGTTTCTCAATCGGCACCAAACCGCCTAGCATAGTAGCAATGAGCCGCACTCCTCAAAATATGCGACCCGGTAACAACGGTCAATCCCAAGGCAAAGATAGTCGTGGACGGATTACCTTCGGTCTACTACTAGGTCTAGTCGTCGTCGTTCTTCTTGTCTCATTCTTAAACCATGGTCCAACCGCAAGGACGCTGACCTACAGCCAGTTTCTCTCAGACGTGAGCGCCCATAATATCAAGACGGCGGTAATTGATAACTCCTCCGGGCAGATCACCGGCGTGTTCAGCAACGGTAAGAGCTACAGCCTCTACGGGCCAGATCCCGCCTTTCAAAGTGAGATCACCGCCCTCAAAAAGGCCGGTGTCAGCTATAACTTCCAGACCTCGAGCCCTAGTATTATTGGCACGATCATCGAGTATGCCATCCTCATTGGTGGCTTCGCTCTCGTCTGGATCTTTATCAGCCGTCGAACACAGGGTTCGATGTCGGGGATCATGTCGATAGGGCGATCGAAAGCGCGCGTCTACTCGCCGGAGCGTCCGCGCACCACCTTTGACGACATCGCCGGCTATCAAGGGGTCAAGAGCGAGGTAAAAGAGATCGTGGAGTTCCTCAGTGACCCGACTCGTTTCACAGACCTTGGCGCTCGGATTCCAAAGGGAATCCTACTGGTTGGCCCCCCTGGGACCGGTAAAACGCTACTCGCCAGAGCAGTAGCTGGAGAGGCAGGAGTCCCATTCATGTCCGTGAGTGGTTCAGATTTTATGGAGATGTTCGTAGGTGTTGGTGCAAGTCGTGTGCGAGATCTGTTCCAAACCGCTCGCAAACAGGCACCCTCGATCATCTTCATCGATGAGATCGACTCCATTGGCCGCAAGCGTGGCACGGGGTTGGGCGGGGGCCACGACGAGCGTGAGCAGACGCTGAACCAGATGCTCTCGGAGATGGATGGTTTCGATCCAGCCGAAGGCATAGTCGTAATGGCTGCTACCAACCGTCCCGACATTCTGGATCCCGCACTGCTCCGACCTGGTCGTTTCGACCGCCAGGTCGTCGTTCCGCTCCCGGACCTCGACGAGCGAACTGCTATTCTTGAGGTGCACACACGATCGAAAAAGCTCGCCTCTGACGTTGATCTCACCGTTGTAGCTCGAGGAACACCTGGAATGAGCGGCGCCGATCTTGCAAATCTAGTCAACGAAGCCGCGCTAAGCGCAGTGCGCCGCAGCTCATCCGAGATCGACATGGAGGACTTTGAGTACTCGCGTGATCGCGTACTCATGGGGCAACGCAGAGAGTCAACAATTCTCTCTGACGAGGAGAAGGAGCGTGTCGCCTTCCACGAGGGCGGCCATGCCGTGCTTGCCTATGTACTGCAGTACTCAGATCCTGTCCACAAAGTCACAATACTCCCCACAGGAATGGCCCTAGGAGTCACCCAGCAACTCCCGCTTGAGGAGCGCCATCTCTATCCGAAGGAGTACATTGAAGATTCTTTGGTAGTCCGAATGGGTGGACGAGTGGCCGAACTCCTCGTCTACGGCGATCTCTCCACCGGTGCGAGCAATGACCTCCAGGGAAATACCGAACTCGCACGACGGATGGTGCGCGAGTGGGGCATGAGTGAACGTATCGGACCGATGGCATGGGGCTCTCAAAATGTGGTATTCCTCGGTGAAGATCTCCTCCACTCATCCGACTACTCCGATCGAACTGCACGCCTTGTAGATGAAGAGGTTGAGAGAATCCTCCGCGAACAGGAAGAGCGAGCCTCCAAAATTCTGAAGACGCACCTACCAGGTCTCGTGAATGTCGCCAACGCCCTGCTTGAACGTGAGACGATATCGGGAGCGGACGTTGCCGAACTCGTCGACAAGGCCTTTGGGAAGGCAGTCCACCCAGAGGGCAAGAAGAACGCGTCGATCGCGAAACTTGAAGACTTCCGTCCGACGGCGGGGCTCCCAGTTGCCGGCAACGCTAACCACTCTACGGCGACCCCGATAGATTAGGTGAATACGAATAGGTGACCAAACAGCTCATCCTTGTTGCGGAGGGTCTCGGCACTACTGAGGCGACAACGGCTGGGGGGTTCTTGGCCCTGCGAAGTGGCTTCGCAACCGGCGGCAGGCTCGTAGTTGTTGGCGCATGGGCTCGTGAAGTAGTGCGCCGCTACCGCGGCGAAGACTTGGGCGTTGAACTTGTTCTGACATCGCCGCATCCAATCCTTGGCTATCGGCCACTCACTCATGCACCAACGCTCATGGGCGGCGAAGGAACCTTTCCCACCACTACTGACGATCTGCTCGAACACGCCGATGCCGGCGAGGTGTATCGCGAGCTGCGCGCCCAACTTGAGCGCGCTATCCTCTGGGGTATCAGCGTCTCACATTTAGCCATACTCCATGATGCAGTATGGCCTAGGGCAGATCTAGCCGATGCAGTATTCGACCTCGCCGATGAGTTCCGAGTTGCGCTTCGGCTGACGCCTAGCTACAGTGAGGCAAATCTCGGCTACGACGCATATATCTTGGCTTGCAACCGCGGAATTGCAACGATCGATCACACCCTCAAGGCGACGCCAGCTGAGCTCTCCACCACAGATGCACTTCTGCATTGCATATCGAAAGAGATGGCCACCGAACTCGATGGCATTATCGAGTTAGCACTCAGCTTTGCCGCCAACACGCCAGAAATTCGCTCATTTGGTTCCCGGGAGATCCACATCATCGATCCACACAGTTTTACTCAACAAGCGGCAATTCTAAAGGAACTCCTGCAGCAGCGACATGTCGAGTCTGAGACCTATCGACGTATCACGCACGCCCGCCAGCAACAACGCAAAGCATAAGTACTCCACTCACGCGCCCAACCTAATCAAACCAAACACAAGTACTTGCCCTCGATAGCCTGGCCCGTGAAACATTCATCGCGTCCACCACAGAAGCACAGCACCGAGCCACACGGAAACCACACCAGCTACATGCCTATTTTCCTATACATTTCCATTATTCGACGGTCTTGGTGCGACATACCACATGCCCTGGATGACCATGTGATCGCCCCCAACCAATGATGATCTACTGCCTATACCATGTTGTTGCCATACATAGCTGACGCCAACGCTGGGTGACAGGTTCTGCTTGGCTTATTTTTGGAAACCTATACCCGAGACCGTCGGGAGTCCTCGCCCTTCAGCCGTAGAGAGGACTTCACGAACCCGTGTTAATAGCCGCCCTACGCAGTTCCAAGAGGCGTGATGTGCGCTGCCTAGAACTACTGGCCACCAATCCTGCTCCTTCGGGTTGAGCTCTATAGCTTGACCCGTCGCCCATTTGCACCGAGCCACCCATTTTGGTCACAGCGTAGGCTCCGGGTACATGATCCCAGGGCAGCACACGCTCGTAGATCAGAAAGTCGAGCCTCCCACACACTAGATCGACGTAATCGCTCCCTGCACAGCCTGATCCATCGACGATATCGAACTCATTCACGAGTGCAGTACTCATCTGATCGACTATGCGGCGAGGTAGGAAGCGGGCAGATATGACTCCACGCCCACGCTCTCTATGATGCTCAACTGAGGCCTTCCCACCGATGACCCTAACCCCGGTTGCATCCGCTAAAAGAGCTGGACCGCCATGGAGACGGATACAACTCAACTGCGGCGAACCATCAACCACCAGCGCAGCCATAGTCGCTACCGGTCCGCTTCCGGTTACATAGTTGGCGGTTCCATCCAGCGGATCCACAATCCACACCTGGCCTTGAGCGATCCAATTGAGCCAAGACGAGTCTTGGCTCGCAGCCTCCTCTGCAAGCACTCGACTTCCCGAGAGCAACGAAGAAAGGCTCTCCGTAAGCGCCGCTTCGATCACCAGATCGAGTTCGGTGACCCACTCGCCTGTCGACTTCTCCCACGCCCTGTGCTCAACGTTACCCGCCTGCTCTATAGACGCGTCGATGAGTGCAAGGACCGCCTGGGTATCCGGCAACTACTCCCCTATATGGTCGAAATCAGTCCGCCGGGCGAGCTCGCGCTCTAACTCCTGATACTCGCTCGATCCAGTGATCGGAAGGAGTTGCATAAGGAGATCGAGATTACCATCAACGCGAAGCCTGCCCTCCATGAAGGCACTCGTCGCATCGGTCGCACCAGTCTGCATGCTACGAGCATCATCGAGCGAGACGGAGAGCTCGACATCTGGACTCGTGTGTTCGCCAAGTCCGGCGCCGCCAAGCTGCCCATCCTGAATAGTCCAGTAGTAGCTGTACTCCGTGCCGTCAGCATCGGTAAGAAAGTACTGCAGCGTCGCCGAGACCCCAGCCTGGTAGGGCATCGCAGCTCCGAGCTCCAGGGTATCTGCAATCCATCCTTCTGAGAGCCAGGACGCCACGTCAGCGCTCTCCGAATCCGGCAAACAGGTCTGTCTCCTGGTATCCATCAGGAGAGCCGACAAGGTGATACTCCTCATATGGATAGACCTGCGCGAGCTCCTCTGGCGAGAGTGCGAACCAAAACGGTGAATTCGGATCCACCTGGGTCTCGTGCGCCAGTAAAGCAGCACGTCCCACACCAATAAACTCGCTCACATCGATATGAGTGGTGACAAGATCATCATCACCCTCCCGCTCTGCCATCCTGAAGGGAAGTTCGATACCTTTCGCGGCGATAGCATTGCTCAACGCCTCGAAACGAGCACGAACCCATAGCGACCAGTACCATTTCTCCACCCAATGAGGAGCTCCAAGCTCGGGAGCGAACGTGGGGTCATTTGCCCACTCACGGGCCACCTTCGCCACCTCATAGACTCGAAGATGATCCGGATGAGGATAACTGACTTGGCGTTCACCGTAGCTGATCATCACCTGAGGGCGCTCTCGCCGAAGAATAGCAACAAGTGGACGTACTGCAACCTCAAGGGGCACAGCGGCGAAACAATTTTCATGACTATTTGCCTCGCTACCGGGCATTCCTGAGTCCCGAAATCCAAGCAGCTCCACATCTTGATACCCAATGATCTCGGCTGAGCGGGCGAGCTCCTTCATCCTCAACTCTGGCAACTCTTCAGGATCACGTCCTTTGAACGCAGGATTGAGAAACTCACCCTCTTCACCGCCTGTAGCAGTGACTAGCACCGAACGCACACCCTCCTCGGCGTACTTGGCGATAGTGGCAGCGCCCTTAGATGCCTCATCATCGGGATGAGCATGAATGCTCACAATAGTTCGCTGATCCTTCGACACGTCTCCTCCATCAACCTCGCATCTTGTTAGCTTCCAGGCTAACTGCCAAACAGCTGTGGCAAGACCGATGAAGAGGTTCGGGTATCGGCGAGCTATCTTAACGGTCTATCGACAGCAACTCCAATTGAGCCGCAAAGTGCTCCCTGGCCGCCGCACGTCTGGTTGCAATCAACTCGGTTGGCTCTGTTGCTGGGTCGTAGTCTCGCAGTATCTGCCGAGCAACCGTCATGCGATGCACCTCATCCGGTCCATCATAAATTCGGGCTGCTCTCGCGGCACGATACATCTTCTCCAACGGGAGATCCGACGAGAAGCCCAATCCTCCATGCACCTGTATAGCTCGATCGATCACGTTATAGAGGACCTGAGCCCCAAAGTACTTTATCATCGAGATCTCGGTACGTGCCGCCTTCTGTCCCTTCTGGTCAATCATCCAAGCAGCATGTAGAGTCATTAGTCGTGCCGCGGACATCTCAGCAGCGGAATCAGCAATCCAGTTCTGGACCGTCTGCTTGGCGGCGAGTGGCTCCCCAAACACCTCTCTTGAGACGGCCCGCTCGCACATCATCGCAAACGCACGCTGTGATTGCCCAAGCCATCGCATGCAGTGATGGATCCTCCCTGGCCCAAGTCGGCTCTGTGCAAGAGCAAAACCCATACCCTCGTGCCCAATCAAGTGATCGAGTGGAACTCGAACGCTCTCGTAGATGATCTCGGCGTGATTACCATAGGACCCTGCATGGACCACAGGATCCTCCATCGTCGGTATATCGCGCACCACCCTAACCCCCGGCGTCTCCTTCGGAACCAGCAGCATGGACATCGCTTGACGGACTGGGGCGTCGGGCACGGTGCGTACCATAACGATTAGGAAGTCAGCGACCGATCCATTCGTCGTGTACCACTTGTGACCGTTGATCACCCACTCATCACCATCACGGACGGCCGTGGCGCTGATACGAGTTGGATCGGCCCCAGCATCCGGTTCAGTCATCGAAAATCCACTCGAAAGCTCTCCTCGGAGTAGAGGTTCGAGATACATGTCACGTTGGAATTCAGCTCCATTTGCCTCGATGCCAAGCGCGAGTAGCTCCGCATTTCCAGAATCGGGTGCGTTGTTGCCAAATACGATCGGGGCAATTGGCGACATACCTAAAATCTCACTGATAAGACCTAGCTTGACCTGACCAAATCCTTGTCCACCGAGTTCGGGAGGCAGATGGGCGGCGAAGAGTCCACGTTCTTTAACCTGCTCCTGCAGAGGCTTGATCATCACCTTGAGCGCTGGGGTATCAAGGTCAAGCGCCTCAAGAGGGAGGATCTCGTTCTCAACCAATGACCTCACCCAGACTAGCTGCGCCTCAAAGTCAGGTTCCGTTGCAAAATCCCAAGCCATCTCCGCATCCCTTCTCGTCCCTACCTCGACTCTATCACCAACGACGCCTCGAGCCAGAGCAGGCGATGTCGCTTGAGTCGAGTTACAGGTTTGGAGGGGCGGCGAGTCTAGGTGGAGTGGTCGTTACTCGTGTTCCGTCAACGTATACGGGACGAGTCGTACCTGTCAAGACGGCACCTTGAAATCCCGTAGCCGCACTCCATGAGCCGAAGGCCGGTATAGTCGGGTCGAACCGATGCCGTGCGAGGCTCGTCAGAATCGCCCTACGACTGGGATTGATCCCCGCAGAGCGAAGCAACTCGATCGACATCGTGGCGGCATAGATGCCATCAAGAGTTGCCGGGTCAAGCGCCACCTTTGGCGCTAGCAAGCGATCGACAGCCTCTAGGTATCCGTTCCAGGCGGCGCTGAGTGCGCTCCGCGGAACCCATGGTCCAAGACGCATCACCGTACCATGAAACGTCGGCACCGCTGCTCGTAGTTGCGCACGCGAAGTGGAGCTCTCGGCAGCGATCACTGTCGGTGCCTCATTCAAAGCTGCGAGGGTAGCAAGAAGCCTGGTGGTCACCGATGCTGGTGCAAAGCTGATCACCAAGTCTGGCACTCTCTTTGCCAACTGGGCGGTGCCTTGCAGTTTTCCAGTCGTGCCGTAGCTGAGTTGTTCGGGCGACGTCTTGAAACCAAGATCAGTGGCGATGCCTGGCACCGTAGTCGACGACACCACTGCAATCGTTCCGTTAGCAAGATCAAGACTTGCTAGCAGAGGTCCAAGCTCAGTCGCTGTGGCGGTGAGTGGAGAGACCGTGTTGGCAGTATTAGGTCCTGTCGCTTGCCCCGTCGGGAACAACTGCAAGATGCCGGAACTGCTCGCCTCCGTTGACACGGAGTTAGCAATCGAGGACGGAGCGTCACCGATCAGAGCGAAGGCACCGACGGTAGCGCTCAGGTAGTTCGTCTCGTCTGCTGCAATTGAGGGTTGCCCTGCATCATCCTTTACCACCAGGCCGAGTTGCCTTCCGTAGACGCCATGGTGCTGGTTGAAGAGACGTAGTACCGCCCGTATGCCAGCCACCTCGTCAACTGCGTTTTGATGCGAGACCCCCTCGGCATTGACCTCTGTTGCAAAGAGGACGCTAGATGCGGTCACCCCAGGAGCGGACGCAAGAGGTGTGGCCAAGCTTGTCGCTTGACTTCCGCAGCTGGCGAGTACTAGAGCAGCCAAAGTAACCACTAACGCTGTGCTGATCACCCGGTGCTGCATCGGGCATCACTCTAGCACGTCATCGACTGGACCTAGTTACACTAGGCTTAAGGATATAACCACGGCTCACCGCTACGGCTTATTGAAAGTCACGCGAACGAAGTACGGGCGCACCCTCAAGAGCCATCACCTTTGAGGCGATCACTGACTTCACCTCTCCGCTTCGCTGCAATCTCCCAGTTACCAGCACGGCAGAGGAGAGGGCCGCCTCGCGGAAGCGAACCCAGACTCCAGGGCGAATAAGAACGTTAATCAACCCAGTCTCATCCTCCAGGTTTAGAAAGACCACACCCTTGGCCGTACCTGGGCGCTGCCGGTGTGTGACGATGCCAGCCACGGTCACCTTGGCTCCATCATCCAACGCCCCCAAGCCGTCAGAGCGTACGATATCCGATCGACTCAAGGATGAACGCAGAAGCTCCATCGGATGACCCTTGGTCACAAAGCCCAGCGCGTGTGACTCCATAAGCTGTCGTTCGGCCTCGGTGAGAACTTCAAAAGTGGGTTGACTTCCATTAGCGACGATATCAGAGAGCCCTCTACGGTCTCGCACCACCTCTCCGCTCTGCCAAATCACCGACCGTCGGTGTTGGCCGAAACAGTCAAACGCCCCTGCCTTTGCAAGGTTGATTACTTGGAGCTCGCTGAGTGGAACACGGTCGAGTACCCCCCTCCAAGAGGTATAGGGACCGCCTTCGATGATCGCCTGGGCCTTCTTATCTCCGACACCGCGTATGGTGTCAAGTCCGACTCGGAGAAAGACCTCGCCATCGTAAACCTGTAGGTCAGTCGATGCAGATCCTCGATTTACATCCGGGGGCAATGCAGCAACTCCATGTCGCGCAGCATCTCGCAGTAACGTCTGAGGTGACCAAAATCCCATTGGCTGCGAACGCAAGATCCCAGCATAAAACGCCGCTGGGTAGTGAAGCTTGAACCATGCGCTGATATAGACGAGATAGGCAAAGGAGGCGGCATGACTCTCAGGAAAGCCGAAATTCGCAAAGGCAGCGAGCTTTTGGTAAATCTCCTCCTTCGCTAGATCATCGACCCCGTTCGCCTCCATGCCAGCGAAAAGACGCCGTTTGAGTCGCTCCATGCGCTCAGTCGACCTCCGAGAACTCATCGCCTGTCGAAGCTCGTCCGCCTGCGACGGGGAGAATCCAGCCACATCCATCGCCATCTGCATGAGTTGCTCCTGGAAAAGGGGCACCCCCAAAGTCTTGGAGAGCGAACGTTCGAGCAGTGGATGAGGATAGGTAACCGCCTCCTCTCCGCTCCGACGGCGGAGATAGGGATGAACCGACCCGCCTTGGATTGGCCCTGGTCTGATAAGCGCTACTTCGACCACAAGATCATAAAAACATGTCGGCTTGAGTCGTGGCAACGTCGCCATCTGTGCACGCGACTCGACCTGAAAAAGACCGATGGAATCAGCATGTTGCAACATCACATACACCTGTTCCTCCTGGGGTAACAGGGCGATGTCGACCGTCACTCCATAGGCGTCCTTCACAAGATCGACCATCTCGTGGATCGCGCCTAGCATACCCAGACCAAGGAGGTCGAACTTCACTAGCCCCATCTGAGCACAGTCGTCCTTGTCCCACTGCAAGACGCTGCGGTCCAGCTTGCGTGCCCATTCGACTGGGCATACCTCGATGATAGGACGATCGCAGATCACCATTCCCCCTACATGCAGACCTAGGTGTCGAGGTGTGTATTCGAGGTCGAGCGCGACCTCGGCGATGTCCGCCGGGACCTCGAGTAGCGGGTGTCCACGATGATCACGCGCCTCAAATGAGGCACGTAACGAACCACGTCGTTCAACCTGGCGTGACCACCGATCGATCTCTATCAACGGAACGCCATACACACGCGCCGTATCTCGAAGAACCGAGCGTGCTCGGTAGGTGATCAGGCTAGCTACCTGGGCGGCGTACTCTCTACCATAACGCCGATAGACATACTGCAGCACCTCTTCACGTCGGCCACTCTCAATATCGACATCGATGTCAGGCGGACCATCACGCTCTGGAGAGAGAAAGCGTTCGAATAGAAGCCCAAGAGCCACAGGGTCGGCATTGGTGATACCAAGTGCATAGCAGACGGCAGAATTGGCCGCTGAACCCCGACCTTGGCAGTAGATCCCTTCCCTTCGACAAAAATCGACCAGATCGGCTACCACCAAGAAGTAGCCGGCAAAACCCAATGTATCGATAATCTCGAGCTCGTAAGCGAGTTGGCCATAGGCTCCTGGGATGCGCTCAGCATCCACGGAACCATAGCGCTTCGGTGCGCGTTCAAAGGTAAGGTGGCGGAGCCATGAGATATCTGTCTCGCCTGCTGGAGCAAGCGAACGTGGTAGGCCCGGGGCAATGAGGTGCAACGGGAAACGACAACGCTCCATCACCTCAACGGTCTGTGCCACGACGCCAGGATAACGCACAAAATGCAACCGCTGCTCCCTTGGCGTTCGTAATCGGGGTACCCCAGCACTCGGAAGATATCCATCGAGCTCGGCAAGTTTGGAGTTTGATCGAATAGCTGCCGCTACTGTAGCTCGTAGCTGACCGCGACTATTTAGGGCATGCACATTCTGTGTTGCAACAAGTGGAAATCCACGCTGAACGGCGAGTTCAGCCAAGAAATCTGCTCGAATCGTATCCAATGGATCGCCATGATCGTTGATCTCAATGACTAATGCATCATGACCGAAACGTTCCTCCAACTCGTTCAATCGATGTCGAGCTGCCTTGGGTCCCTGTTCGATGAGGGCACGCGAGAGTGGACCCTTACGGCATCCAGTCAACACAACCCAACCGTCATGTGGTTGATTTGTGGCCAGCTGATCGAGCGACAACGAGAAGACTCCTTTAGATCCCCCACGAAGGTGTGCCTCGGCAATCGTACGCGAAAGCGCCTGATAACCCTCGATCGAGGCTGCGAGAACGAGCAGGTGCTCTCCTTTCGGATCAGGTGTCGCGGTGCGGACCTCGGCATCACCAAGCGTCAACTCAGCTCCGATAATCGGCTGGATCCCCAGCGATCGCGCAGCTGTCAAAAATCGAGGCACACCGTAGAGACCATTATGGTCGGTGAGCGCGATCCCAGCGAGGCCGGCTTGGCTCGCAGCAACAACGAGATCCTCTGGCGAAACGACACCGTCGAGAAAGCTGAAATAGCTGTGCGCATGCAGCTCTGCATAGGCGGGTTCTCGATCGTCGCTGAGATTAGATTGCGTTGAATCTAAGTCGCGAACTCGCTGGATCGGTTGTTCTAGCTCTCGGTAGGATGGCATTGTCTACCCAAAATCCCCTTCAAGCCACCAACGCTGCGCCTCCCTCATCACGAGCACTACCCTCTGCGGAGTCATCAGCATAAGTCGTACATAGCGTCGCCGGCGACGTTCCCACCAGCGTTCAACGACAACCCAGGGACCAAAACACGCTGATATCCTAAGCTCCTCACGACCAAGGACTAGTATCGCGGGCTCAACCATCATGATGCCATCTCCACATACCTCAACTGGAGTACCAAGAGCATCGAGGAGCCGGACCTCACGAGGGTGTTGATACACCAAACTTGGAGCAGCGCCCGGTAGATGGCCAGGCCAAGGAGCCTGATGATCCTCCGAAAGCTGTGGAGACGGCCATCGGCCGCTCCAGGGGATCCAGGCACCCTGCTCTCGCAGGGAACGACCTCCTTGCATAGCAGGCACCAACACACGATCATCGCCATACAGCATCGCCACACGAGTCAAGGTTGCAAGAATCGCCGACTCCTTCAGCTCCTGGCGATCAAATGTCAACTGACGGCGACGCACCGATGACCATTGCAACGGTTCTATACGTGCCTCGATCAACGTATCGCGGTGTGGCCGAGACGCCTGCTCGAACCATCGGAGTCGAGCTATCAACTCAGTCGCACTCGCCCCATCAAGGACCTCCACCATCTTGGTCAACTCTCCCGTCGTCGTGACGAGCGTGATACACGCCTTCACCAACACGAGACCACGCTGTTCGGCGGCGCGCAAGAGAAGATCTAGGGGCTGCATTAAGCGGAAAGAGATTCGCTCTGGGGTATCATCGTCGAAAACCTCAGTCGTGCACATGATGATCTCCGTCGGATCATCACCAACAACCGCAAGATCGATATCGAGACGGCAGAGACGATACCAGAACAGCCCTCGGCCACCAAACCGTGCAGCTACCACACTCTCATCGAGGTATTGAAAATCACCGACGTACTCCATGCCAACCTCGCGCAACAACCCCGACATCGACGCCGGGAGCAGCTCATCGACCCTACGCTCGCCCACGAAGGCCATGGACTCCCCTGGAGGCACTCGACACCCGAGACCCACCGCTACCGATGCGGCAAAAAGAGAGTCAGCAATCCCAAGTGCGATACTCAGTTGTGGGTAAGACTGGGTCAGTGATCTGCCCACCTCCTCGATGGCGTTCACAACCCGTGCCTCGGTTCCAAAGTATCGAGTCATCGCCAGTAACGGAGCTACCAACGCACGGTTGTTCTGACGGAAATAGGGGGAGACGGAATCAAACATCTGCTGAAGTCGCGCAAGCCATTGCTCCTCTCGGTGGTCATCACGTTCTCGCAACTCCAAGGTGGGGCATCGCGCTATCGCCTCAGACGAACGCATGCCAACTACCACACCACGCCGAAGCGCTGCTTGGGCAACCTCGATGATTTGGCCACGACCCACGATGGCGACGCAATCCTCCTGTGTTGCATCTACCGCAAGCAGCGAAAGACCGTTGACATGAAGGACGACCATGCGCCTAGGAGCTGTCAGAATCAACGAGCCACCGATGTTGACGTGCTCGTCCTTAGCCCATGCTCCTCTACCACAAGATGCAAGGTCGGGGATCCAAACGGGAACTCCATCGTCGGCACACTCCAGCCAAGTTCCTCAACGATTAGCGTCACATCAGGTGGAGACCTGCGAAGATGCGAGGAGCGATCGATGGCACGATCGCGATCGATCACCACCAGCGCGCTCTTACGCTCTCTGGCTCGCGCTACCAAACGGTGCCAGTGACGATCGATGATAGCTGCATCGAACACAACAACGTCGAAGGCGGATACAAGCAGAGCGATCACCTGTGCCGTCTCTACTCCATCATCAACCAACACAACACGCGAAAGGTCCCAACCAGCCTGTGCCAAAGCCACGACACCCAGGTCACGAAGGCCCACGAGGGCGATAGCAAAACCTGTTTGTGACGTCAAGCTGAGCATCTCGATTACCGCCGTATGGGATCCGACACCACTCACCATGGTGACCGCACCCGTCACCAAGCCCCCTTTCGACACAAGTGATGCATACTCAGCCTTAAGTGGCAATTGTGTCGACGGCTGGTAAGCGGTCGCTTGGAGAAGCGAGGAGATGGGCGGTAGCGTCATCTCTCCATAGTAGTACATTTGTTCGTTTTTCTGACGCATGCCGTGGTGCTCATACCGCGACCTCATGATGAATGGAGTGTTGCTAGCGAAGATCATCAAGAAAGATCTGCTAAGGTTGCGCTATGGAGAACACCCTCCTCGACTCTTACGCAATCTCGAGCAGCTTCGATGAGATACTTGCAGGACCAGGGCTACCACGTCCAGGATGTGCCGAACTCTACAGCGCTCTGCAAGAGCTAAGTGAGGTTGAGTTCGAGCAACGCTGTCAGGAACGAGATCTCTCCTTCCGGGATCGCGGAGTTACTTACTCATTCGCAGGGATGGAGGCGCCCTTTCCGCTTGACCCGATCCCAAGGATCATCTCGTCCGAGGAGTGGGCACACCTCGAGGTCGGCATCGTCCAGAGAGTGCGTGCGCTCGAGGCCTTCCTCGACGACATCTTCACCCAGCAGCGAATCTTCGAAGACCGTATCATCCCTCGCCGTCTTGTCCTCTCATCCCCACTTTTTATTCGCCATGCCTATGGGCTCACACCCGCAAATGGTGTCCGGATCCATATCTCGGGCATGGATGTCGTCAGGGGTCGCGATGGCACGCTCATGGTGCTCGAGGACAACCTAAGAACCCCCTCCGGGGTGTCCTATGTTCTCGAGAATCGACGAAGCATGACCCGCATCTTCCCCGAGTTCTTTCGTGGCCACCGAGTACGACCTGTAGCGAACTATCCGACTGAACTCTTGCGCGCCCTTGTCATGGCTGCACCTCACACTGCAACCTCGGATCCAAAGGTCGTACTTCTCACGCCTGGCATTCACAATGCCGCCTACTTTGAGCACACTTTCCTCGCCCGACAGATGGGGGTTGACCTCGTCGAGGGTAATGATCTGACCTGTCGAGATGGGGTCTGCTACTTGCATACCACCGCAGGAGATCAAAGGGTCGACGTCATCTATCGAAGAATCAGCGATGACTACCTCGACCCGCTCTACTTTGAACCCTCCTCTCTCCTCGGCGTCCCGGGCCTGCTTACCTGCGTGCGCGCAGGTAACCTAACTATCGCAAACGCAATCGGCAACGGCGTCGCAGACGACAAGCTCACCTACACCTACGTTCCGGACATGATTCGCTACTACCTAGGAGAGGAGCCGATACTAGCAAACGTCCCTACCTATCGGCTTGAGGATCCTGAAGTGCGTGCATGGGTGCTAGAACGACTCGACCAGCTTGTGCTCAAGCCAGTCGACGCTTCAGGTGGCACTGGTATCGTCATCGGACCCGATGCCGACGAAGCTACCCTCACGGCTGTGGGTGATGCCATACTCGCGCACCCACGCGGATGGATAGCCCAGGAGGTCGTCCGACTCTCAACCTGCCCGACCAAGGTTAATGAAGGGATCGAACCACGACATATTGACCTGCGTCCGTTCGCCATCAACCAGGGTGATCGCATCTGGGTGCTACCTGGCGGACTCACTCGAGTTGCCCTCCCTAAAGGGTCGCTCATCGTGAACTCATCACAGGGCGGAGGATCCAAAGACACCTGGGTACTTGACGCCTCCGCCAATAGCGTTGATCTTCATGCACCCATGAATAACAGCTCTGCAACCCCAGCGAGGCAGCCCACCACGGGAGATCACCCGTTACAAGTCGCCAAACAGCAGGAGCAATGACATGTTAGTTCGCATAGCGGAATCTCTCTTCTGGTTGGGTCGCTACCTAGAGCGTGCAGACGATACTGCGCGTATCCTAGAGGTGCATCTCAACCATGAACTTGAATCTGGCTCGGCTAGCCCACAAACTTCCTTCCTCTCAACCCTCGGTTTCGACGAGTTTGAAGCTGGTGAGGCCGACTCCGCAACTCTCTTTGCAACTCTAGGTTTCTCCACCGAACACCCAAATTCAATCGCATCCTCAATCGTAGCCGCAAGAAGAAACGCCGGTGGGCTCCGAGAGCTTCTCCCCAGCGAAGTCTACGAGGCGATCAACATCGCTGATCGACTCCTGGTTAAGATGCCTCGCCGTAGTACCTCGCTTTCGGAGTTCTTTCGCTACGTACGTCTCGCCCACGAACGAGTTGCTATCACGATAGGTCTCCTCGACGAGAGCTTTCCTCGAGATGAGGGTTGGCAGTTTCTCCAGCTTGGAACGTTCATCGAACGTGTCGATATGACGCTTCGCCTTCTGAAGTTCCGACTGGTCTTCGCACCAGAGAGTCGAGATTGGGTCACCACGTTGAAGTACTGTTCTGCCTATGAGTTCTATATACGCACCTACCATGGACAGGTTGAACCGGAGTACGTACTAGAGTTTCTACTCGTCGACCGTCTCTTCCCTCGCAGCGTCCAGTTCGGCCTCATGACCGCCGAACGTTGCCTCGATCGCATCGCCCCAGATACTCATCGAAGTGCCCCACCTGCTCCAGCGCAACGAATTCTGGGCCAGGCCCGTGCCACTATATCATTCCTCACTCGTGAGGATCTGACAACACGGATTGAGACCCTGCTCGAGGACCTCAGTCTCTCATGTTCACTCGCCTCGGATGCAATAACCCAGCAGTACTTCGGACAGACTCGGGGCCAGTCATGGCAGCGTGAAGTTGCTCACATCATCCCACGGAGCCTGTGATGACTTGGATCCTCTCAATCGAACACACATCACGCTATCGCTACTCGGAGCCCTCCGGAGGATCGTTCAACGAGGCGAGAATGCTCCCTCAGTCTGACCGCTCCCAGTTCGTCCTCCAAAGACACCTAATAGTTACACCGTCCGCCCATGTTCTTGAGTACCAAGACTACTGGGGCACTCTCACACACGTCTTTGAGGTACATCAGCCTCACCACGAACTCTCGATCATTGCACGTTCTCAGGTTCAAACTGGCACCGGACCGTTAACCGAACCAGAATCGCCCTCTTGGCTGCACTACCGCGATCCCGTCTTCGACGATGCCTTCGCCGAGTATCTAGATCCCACCGACAAGACGCTTATCGGGAATACTGACGAGGTGCTTAGTGCGCTAGACCTTCTCCGATGCAGTGCGACGCCGCGCGATGCGGCACAGGGGGCCTCGGATCTGGTCCATGAGCGACTCACCTACGAGGTTGGTTCAACAGCCGTCTCTACTTCTGCGACCGAAGCTTGGTCGATCCGCAAAGGGGTCTGTCAAGATTTCGCGCATCTATGCATAGGTTTTCTTCGTCGGCTTGGCATCCCAGCCCGTTATGTCTCGGGCTATTACTATCCAGATCAAGAAGCCTCGATTGGCGAGCTGATCGACGCAGAGAGTCATGCCTGGGTCGAGGCATGGGTAGGTTCCTGGCTACCACTAGACCCAACTAATCGTGAGGTCGAACCCGAACGCTACGTCGTCGTCGGCCGGGGGCGCGACTACAGCGATGTCCCTCCACTGGTCGGTATTTACAGTGGTATCGGTAGCTCAACGATGGAGGTACACGTCGGAGTGGTCAGACAATCATAACCGCCACAATAGAGGGCAGCACGATCACCAGAAAGCTCAGGCGGAGAGTTCCCAGAGCGAGGCGTACTCACCACCCTGCCCAATCAAATCAGCGTGAGTCCCTTGTTCGACGATTGCACCATGGGACAGGACATAGATCTGGTCCGCCTTTAGCAACGTTGAGAGGCGATGCGCTATGACAAACGTCGTCCGGCCAGCAAGAACCTGGTCGAGCGCAGTCTGCATCTGTGCCTCTGCGACAAGATCAAGCGACGATGAGACCTCATCTAGAATCACTATCGTGGGATCTTGTATGATCAGCCGAGCTAACACCACCGACTGCTTTTGACCCGCCGAGAGCCGCACCCCACGATCGCCTATCTCATAATCTACCCCTTCGTCATGGTGATTCAGAAAACCGTCCAATCCAACCATGCGGCAGGCTCGCTCGATCTCTGCAGTTGATACCTTGGGGCGAACAAAGGAGATGTTCTCAGCGATGGTACCGGTGAAGAGGAAAGGCTCCTGGGGTAGATAGGCGACTTGACGGCGATAGCTGATGAGATCTAGATCGGTCAGAGAGACTCCGTCGATGTGGATAGAACCCGCCGTCGGATCGTAAAACCTTACCAAGAGCTTTGCGATAGTCGACTTTCCCGCCCCTGTCTCACCCACAAAGGCGACACGATTGCCGGCGGCGACATCGAACGAGACCGCATCCAACGAAGGAAACTCCGCCTGAGGATACTGGAAGGTGACGTTGCGAAAGGAGACGACACCGTGGATGTTCTTGAGCTCAACCGGCTGCTCGGCCGGATGGATAGATATATCTCGGGCCATCAATCTCCGGATCTGGCGTGCAGCCACTCTCGCCTGCTGGAACTGATCAAAGGTCTGCGACAACTGTTGGATCGGGGAGAAGAATTGGTTAACATACAGTGTTGCGGCAAGCAGGGTACCTACCGCAAGCGTATGGTGCAGGACTTGGCTCCCCCCAAACAACAGTGTCAGTGCTGTGGTGACATCGGCGAGCATGAGCAGGAACGGAAAGTAGATCGAGATCGCCTTTTGTGCATTCATGCGTGCATCGCGATAGCCGCTGCTTAGAGAGTCGAACTGATTGATTGCCTCACGCCCACGATTCTTGGCCCGCGATGCCCGTACGCCGGAGACCTGTTCTTGGAAGTTGGCGTTGACGGCGGCTATGCGCTCACGAGCCAAGGTGTACGCACGATTCGAGTACCGCTGAAAGATAACGCTGGCGATGATGGTGAGCGGGAGGCTAGCGACCAGAACAAGAGCGATACTCGGTGCAATGATAAGCACCGTAACCAATACGAGACCAAATGAGACGACGGAGACCAGCGCAGTGATCAAGCCATTCTGCACCAAGTTGGAGAAGGCGTCTACATCGCTAATCATTCGAGTCATAATTCGACCCGACATCTCCGACTCGTAGTAGTCCATATCGAGGCGGAGAATCTTTTGGAAGATTCTCGAACGCAGCAAAAGCAAGAACTTCTCGGCGGCAAGCCCGGCGATGACCTGCTCTAAGATCACGACAAATAGATCCAGTAACGACACAGCCCCTAGTGCGAGGGCGGCTTCGAGCACCAGTGAGCGTGTGTGATGCAGGACACCGGCATCGATGCCCGACCTGAGTACAAGCGGGGAGGCCAAGCTCAAGAGAGCATCGAGAGCCACCAGCACAGCACCTACGATCACCCCAATGCGGATGAGCTTGAACAGACTCCCGAAGCGAAATCGCTCGTCAACCCAACCAAGCTCGACCGGGCGATCGATCAGGCGTGGGATGGTCAACGACGCCTCCTGGTGGGTCTCGGTAAGAGAGCCCTCCTCTACCAGGCTGATCTTTGGAGCCTCTGCGATGCTTTCTGTCTCGCCGCTCATGAGTTCGGCATAGAGGGGTTCTGCGGCCAACAGCTCTTTATGTGTGCCTGTCGCAATAATCCTACCCTGGTCCATTAGAACGATGCGGTCGGCGAGGTGAAGGGTCGAGCGACGATGAGCGATGAGAATCATGGTTCTACCACCGCCGATTGCGCCAATTGCATCCAAGATCTCAGCCTCGGTGGAAGGGTCAACAGAGGAGGTAGCATCGTCGAGAATCAGGATCGGCGGTGACCCAACCAGAGCACGGGCCAAGGCAATTCGCTGTCGCTGTCCGCCAGAGAGACGGACTCCTCGTTCACCTACGACCGTGTCATAGCCTTGAGGGAGAGCTTCGATAAACTCGTGGGCGCGAGCGGAGCGAGCAGCAGACATTATCTCGTCGTCAGAGACATCGGAACGACCCAGTGCAATATTGGCTCGGACGCTGTCAGAGAACAGGAAGCTCTCTTCGAACACGATGCCAACTGACTGCCTGAGTGTCCCAAGATCCCACTGGTTCACCGGAACATCATCTATAGCTATCGTCCCGGTCTGTGGTTCATAAAAACGCGGTATTAGGAGAGCAAGCGACGACTTACCTGAGCCTGATGAACCAACGACCGCAATCGTCTCACCCGGCTCAACCTTGAGGCTGAGTCCATCGAGAACAGCAACACCTGGTTTATAGGCAAAGTGCACGTCACTGAATTCGATAGCTCCCCGCACCTGAATAGGAAGGTAAGGATTCTCCGGTTGAATGATCGCAGGGTTGATGTCTAAGAGCCCAAAAATACGTTCTACTCCCGCCCTAGCCTGTTCAGACAGTGCAACCAACACTGAGAGCTGGCGTACCGGCAAAATCAGCTCGACAATATAGGTAGTGAAGAGGAGGAAGGCGCCAATGGAGAGGTGTCCGTTGATCGCTGCATATCCACCAATTCCTATCACCAGCGCCTCAGTTAGAAGCGGCACCAACTGCAGAAATGCCTGCAGCTTTGCCTGTCTCCAGATGGTAGCCACCCTTGCACGGTAGAGCCGGGTGGCCCTCTGGTGCAAGCGATCTAGCTGTACGTCCTCGAGTGCAGACCCCTTTACAACGGCGATTCCACGAACCGTCTCCTCGACGACCTCGTTGACGGCTCCCTTCTCCTGTTGAGCGATAAGGCTTACCGGGAAGATCTGCTTACGCAAACGAATAGAGGCTGCCCCAATAAGCACCAGCGATAGTGCAACAAGCAGAGCAAGGGGCCAGTAGACAACAGCCATCACGACGAGAGACAAAAGCGCGAGGAGTGCATTTCCAAAGAGGCGAGGCAAGAAGGCGAGGAGGCCCTGTATCAACGACACATCAGCGTTCGCCTCAGAGACGAGTTGCCCTGTTTGCAGCGTATCGTGAGCGGCAAAGTCAATCCTCTGAAGATGGTTGAAGATACGCGTCCTCAGGTAGTGCTGTACGCCAAGTGCCAAGCGCCCACCGAAGAATCGGCGAAGAAAGGCCAACCCAAAGGCGGCGATCGCCAAGCCAATAAGGGCGATCAACCATCCAACCTGTTCGTGATGGCTACCCAATGAGTCGACGAACGCTGCCTCAAAGATCGGCACAAGTAGAGTAGCGACCGTCCCGAGGATCGCAGTGACCAACGCGATGAGCAACTCTTTTCGTTGAGTCAACACAACTCCAACGAGTTGAGACATCCACCCTTTGGTCAACCTGACATCACCTCTACCTGTCGCTCTCTCTAGCTAGCCTAGCTTCCACCACATTCAAGCGATGGCTAGATGTGAGCGACGGGGATCTGACCCATCCTTCCAGCCTGGAAGTCCGCAATCGCCTGTTCAAGTTCGGCTCGAGTATTCATCACGAACGGTCCGTAGTGGGCAACTGGCTCACCGATAGGACGTCCTCCGAGTAACACTACTTCGGCATCGGTCGTACCCGGATTCATGAGCTCAAAATAGTCACCCGCCCCAAAGACCGCCAACTGTGAGGCTTGGCCATCTATACGAGTTGATCCAAACTGGAGTCGACCCTCCATTATGTAGACCAATAGATTAAACTCTCGCGGCCAATCCAACGACAACCTCGCACCCGGGTGAAGGGTGGCGTGCACCATGTTGATCGGCGTATAGGTGATGCCTGGACCTCGCAGAGTACCTAGATCGCCGGCGATCACACGCAACGCAACATCACGATGAGGACTGGTCCCAAGGCCAACCTGCGTATGACCGATATCCTGATACCGAGGGTCGACCCACTTCTGTTGCGAAGGCAGGTTCACCCAGAGCTGAAGACCATGAAAAAGACCACCTTGGACAACCAAAGCCTCGGGTGGCCGCTCGATGTGAAGAATTCCCGCACCCGCCGTCATCCACTGGGTATCACCTCGTCCCAGGCTTCCACCTCCACCGATAGAATCCTGGTGGATGAACTGCCCCTCCATCATGTAGGTGACCGTCTCAAAGCCACGGTGTGGATGCCATGGAGTACCCTTTGGTTCGCCCGGACCATAGTCGACCTCTCCCATCTCATCCATATGGACGAATGGGTCAAGCTCCGACATAGGCACGCCAGCAAAGGCCCGCTTGACAGGGAAACCTTCGCCCTCCAAACCGCTTGGAGCATGCGTAAGCCGCACGGGGAGTCGTTCGCTACGACCCTCTCCTTGGGTTGCCGTCACCACAGTTGAGTGCTCAAGCTCTATTGATCCCATTACTCACCTCGATATTCATTGCAACTAGATAGTCATTGCATTTGCAACTATTATCCTAGTCGCTCAACCTACTAGGGTTGGCTACCTAGCGACCCCACTCGGCACGAAAGCGAACTCGCGCCGGAACAAGTATCGTCCGTCGGAACTCAACGATCTCCTGATGAGAGTAGGTGATGCGCTCTACCACCAACACAGGCTCATCCACGGAGACACCCAAAAGGTTGGCCTCAGTAGACGAAGGCATCGCAGCCGATACCTCATCGGTTCCCGCTGTAACAGTGATGCCAGTCCCTGATTGCAGCACTGCATAGAGTGAGCCCGCTTGGGTTAAGTCAACTCCCTCGAAGCTATCAGCGTTTACTCGAGGGAGATAGGCCCTTTCGAGTGCCAAGCGCTCATGTTGAGAGCCGCGTAACCTCTCGATGAGATAGAAATGGTGGGAGTTCAATCCAAGTCGATCTGCAAGCATTGGCTCATCTACCGAGCCTTTCCAGAGAAGCTCGGCGACCTCGGCAAGTCCAGACTCAGCTATCCTTCCAGCCAGCGAGAATCGGTGGTTATGCAGAGACTCAAAACTCTCACTCGCAACCACAAAGGTTCCTTTACCTTGTCGCGACTCTAGATAGCCCTCTGAACGCAGATAGCGAATAGCCTCACGCACTGTCGATCGCGACACTTTGAACTCCTCGACAAGTTCAGGCTCTGAAGGAAAGTGATCGACAAATCTACCAGCCTCTATGCCATCGCGTAGGGTTTCGGCCAACTGAGCCCACAACGGGATTCCGGATCTAGCATCCAACTGTGGATCTAACACCTACAGCTGAGCCATTCGCATCCACAGATCCCCATCTCGTCTGTCTTCACTTGAGTAAGTCTAGCTTCGCCGACCTAGGAGAGAAAAACCGACCAGAGGCTGGCGCTGTAAGTTCTTGCACAGGTCGAAACGAACGCCGGTGCTCAACCGAAGGCCCGAGCCATACAAGCCCACAACGATGGCGTCGCGACCCATAACCCTTAGAGGAGCTGAGGTCCCAGTACGGCAACTCAAAATCAAGGTCCACCATCAAGCCATCGCGAGCAACCTTGGCTGCAATCGAGGCAGCAGCAATCAATGGGTGTACCCGATCACCTCCTACAATCGTCTCCACTCGTGCTCCTTCAAGATAGTTAGTTTTGCCATCAAGAAGCAGTAGTTGTTCATCTCGCGGCTCGGCAAGCCTCGAGGCCAGCTCCTGTAAGCCACGTCGAGCAGCCATCGCAAGAGCCTGAGTCAATCCTACGGTATCTATCTCACTAGCAGACGCAAAACCAACCGCGAAGGATATGCCTACCTCGCGAAGTTGAGAAAGTGCGACCTCGCGTCGTTGAGCTGAGAGAGCCTTTGAGTCATAGAACCCTTCACCTCGTCGTCGTCTAAGCACTTGCGCTGCAGCTTCCGGGTCACCACTTGCGGCTCCGACAGCCAACGGGCCTGCCCAAGCGCCTCGTCCAACCTCGTCAATACCGATGTACACCGGACTAAGGCTAGTTACACCCATCAGCGCCACTAACCCAATAGTGCAGATACGAGTGCAGGCAACGACACGATCATAGATCCACAAGTACAGTCACCGTAGTCCCCGAGAGCACGCGATGGCTAGGATAATGGCCGTGTCCGCATCCAACGACGTCGCCTTCCTCGTCCTTCAGGGGGATCCCGCAACATCGAAATCCCGCCTCAACACCGTCCTGTCGCCTCAACAGAGAACACGACTCACACGGTATTGCATCAGTCGTATCACCTCACTGGTAGACCGCAACCTCATATACCTGCTAGCAGAGAACTCAATGGCCGCTAGCGAAGCACATAGGCTCGAGATTAGATCGATCTCCCAACGAGGGGGCGACCTCAATACCGCCATCGCTGCCTCCCTCGCTACCCCCGAGCTCAGCCGCTACCACTCTGTAACCATCATCCCTAACGATCTGCCATTTCTCAACAGCCTTGAGGCATATTTACAAAGTCCAACGGACGACGTCTGCCTTATCACTCCAGATTCCCATCTGACAGGGACCAACCTCCTTCGAGTTCCAAGGTCCATGGCTAACCCTACATTCTCCTATGGCCCGAACTCATTCTTCCAACATGTTCGAATAGCCAAAGCAAAACAACTTGAGATCGTAGCGACTCCCTGCTCTCACGCTTTTGACATCGATACCCCCGAAGATCTGACCCTTGCCCAGGAGGCCTTTCCTGATGCAGAACTATGGAGCATATTATGAGTGGGCAACGCGATGGGTTGGCGACCTATCTATCCACCTCCACTACCAGCCAGTCAATAGATCTAGAGACTCCAGCTGTAGCACTCGCCATTGGGGCCCACCCCGATGACATCGAGTTCGGCTGCGGTGCAACGTTGGCAAAATGGGCCCAACAGGGAGCCGAAATTCACATCGCTATTTTGACCGATGGGAGGCGTGGTACCTGGAATCGAGAACAGGATCAAGTAGCATTAGCTCTCTCTCGCCAAGACGAGGCCCGGGCCGCGGCCACAGTACTAGGTGCCTCGCCTCCCACCTTCTTGCAGCAGATCGACGGGGAACTAAGGGCGACCCCCAGCCTGATCGTTCGCCTGGTCGCACTCCTCCGATCAGTTCGCCCCACCGTCTTGTTAACCCACGACCCATGGAAACGCTACCGTTTACATCCAGATCACCGAATCGCTGGCGAAGTCGTTATCGACGCTCTCGTTCAGGCACGCGACGAGAGCTTTTGGCCTGAGCTCTCACTCCCGGCCACTAGACCGACATCGCTCCTACTCTTCGAGGCAGACGTCGAGGACCACAGCGAAATTATCGAGGAACCTCACATGTATACCAAAGCCAAAGCGCTCGCCTGTCACCGCAGTCAGTACCCATCGAGCTACGGCCTCGCCATCGACTCCCCGAACCCAGAGCAAGAGATCCTGACTCGTCTATTGGCGGTAGCCAGCGAACCCGGCAGTGACCTGTTGGTAGAGCACTTCAAGCTGATCACTGACCTCTAGCCCAGAGTTAGCCTGGATCGCTACACTGAGCCGTTCTAACTGGAATCATCCCAAAACCTCTGCCTATAGCAGGCGCGGCGACAAGATGGCCACCTGGAGTAGGAGGCCTTCGAGCCAGCTCCAGCAACTTGGGATCGACGCTGCCGCCGAAACACCTAGTTGACCAGGCGCTCCTGCCCCTCCCAGTAGGGCGCCCTCAACTTGAATTTCTGCAGCTTTCCAGTTGCAGTCCGTGCAAGCTCATCGCGGAACTCGATCGAGGTTGGGCATTTGAAATGAGCAAGATGTTCTCGACAGAAATCCTGAAGTTCCCTCTCGCTCGCCTGCGAACCCGCTTTCAACACCACCAAGGCCTTGACGGTCTCACCCCACTTCGGATCGGGAACTCCAATCACCGCAACCTCGGAGACGGCAGGGTGTTGGAATAGTGCATCCTCCACCTCGATGGATGACACATTTTCACCTCCTGTGATAATGACATCCTTCTTCCTATCGAGAATGCGAAGAAACCCATCGCGATAGACACCGCCATCACCGGTGTGGAACCATCCGTTAGCAAGCGCCTTTGCCGTCTCTTCAGGTTGTTCCCAATACCCTTTGAACACCTGATTCCCCTGCACTAGAACCTCGCCGTCAACGTCTTCAGCAACGCGGACACCGATACTCGGCGTTCCCGCCATCGCAAGTCGACGAGCAAGCTCAGCCGAATCTAGGGAATCCCACTCCTTCAGACGCCGATTTACGGTCAATAGAGGCGAAGTCTCGGTTAATCCGTATATCTGGATGAACTCCCAGCCGAGCTCCTCCTGTATCCTCTCAATGGTTCGCGACGGCGGCGGTGCGCCTGCGGTGACGACCCGCACGAGGTCACCACCGGGCACTCGTCGTCCTTCACTCACGCGGCGTTCTGCTCCCTGCAATGTCGCAGCCCAGACAGCTGGGGCTCCGCAGGCGAGCGTTACCCCCTCGTTCTCGACGTTCGAAAGAATACTCTCTCCATCAATCTTTCGTTGCACAACGTGCTTGCCGCCCATACCAGTCACTGCATAGGGCATACCCCAACCATTACAGTGAAACATCGGCAGCGTATGCAACAGAACATCTCTGTCTGTCACGGTGGTGTGCCACCCTAGGGTCGAGGCATTGATCCAGGCGTTCCTGTGGGTCATCTGAACCCCTTTTGGTCGAGAGGTGGTACCCGAGGTGTAGTTGATGGAGCAAGCAAAATCCTCATCTCCCGCCCACTCTGGTACCGAAGCACCGGGACGCAGCGGCGCGAAGAGTTCAGCATCCTCCACTCCATCGAGTATCATCTTCCGGGGAACCTGGACCTTTCCAAAAATGTCCGCATACTCAGGGTCGATTAACAACAACTGCGTACCCGAATGCTGGACAATGTACTGCACCTCGTCGGTGTTCAGTCTGTAGTTGATCGGGACAAGGATTCGCCCGTACCCCGATACACCAAAGTACGAGATCAAGAACTTCCCAGCGTTGGGTGAGACGATCCCAATACGATCACCAACACGATAACCCATAGCCTCGAGCGTGGAGGCCATCCCTTTTACCCGCTCCCCTAGCTCGCCGTAGGTGAGGCGACCGAGTGCACCTGGCACATCAGGATCGTCGACAAGCGCGAGCCTTTCAGGGAAGGCCTCAACCGCTCGATACAAAAAATCCAACACATTAAGTTCTACCTTCACAATTCCCCCCTTCTTAGAACTACGTCTACTGTAGCATGGAGGCTAGAGCTAGAGAGTTCAAAAACCCGTGAAGCGAGGAGAGCGCCGCTCGGCAAATGCGCTAAGGCCTTCTTGGTAGTCATTGCTCGAAAATATAGCAAGACGCTCGTCCTCCGTCAGGCGTCCGTGCAAGCTTGCCTTTGCTGCGGCTATAGACCGAGGCGCAAGCGATGCGATACGACTGAGGCGTGCCATGAGATCCTCGCTAGAGGCGAATGCCTCGGTGACCAGTCCATAACGTGCGGCCTCCGCCACATCGATGCGAGCGCAACTGGCAATCAACTGCAAAGCGTAGGCATAACCCACGCGATCGCGCAGCCTAGAGAGAGCCCCCTCCGGGTAGGCGGTTCCCATGTTCGCTGCCGGGATTTGGAAGCTCGCACCCTCAACGGCATACACCAGATCGCACGCCACTGCGATGCTAACGCCGCCACCAAGACAATAACCTTCGACAAATGCAACCACCGGCATTGACATCTCACGAGGTATCGATAGTGCCGCCTCTGTACGCTGATCATACACGAGCGTGTCGGCTCCTTGGCGATGTTCACCAAACTCACTCAGATCGGCACCGGCGCAAAAATTGCCACTGACGCCACGAATCGCCACTACCCAGACAGCTGGGTCAAGAGCAAGCCCCCGCAGCACCTCTGCAAGTCTCTCCCACATCTGAATCGACATAGCATTAAACCGACTTGGGTTGTCAATCCACACGGTGGCTAGTTGCGCACCAGCATCCACCTCTGCGAAGACGTCGCCTGCCATCTTAACTCAACTGTCCTTCTGGCTCCCGATTGTTAGCTTCAGCCGATTCAGTCCTAGTTGACCCCTCCGCGAGAGAGACCTCTCCCGGCTCCGGCTCTACATCGCTGAGCCGCGAAGGCCACCAGCTCCATCTCCCAAGCAGTACCACCGCCGAGGGCACCAACAGAGTCCTGACCAAGAAGGTATCCATAAGGACTCCGAGAGCTAAGCCTATACCGATCTCCTCTACCTCCGCCTGCCCTGCAGAGGCGAGTCCCAGCACGAGGAAGGTGCCTGCTAACACCATGCCGGCTGATGTTACGGCAGGCCCAGTGGCCCCGATAGCGGCTACCACCGCCTCTCGAATCGTATGGTGGTGAGACTCCTCTCGAATCCGGGTCATCACCAGTATGTTGTAGTCCTCGCCTAATGCAAGCAAGAAGAGGAAGAGCATGAAGGGCAAGATGAAAATCAAACCACTATGGCTACCAATCTTCATAAAGATCAACACGGCTACACCTAGAGCAGCAAAGAAGGAGAGACCAACACTAATGACTAGGAACACTGGAGCAACGATCGAACGCAGAACGAGTGCCAGCAGGATGGCAATAATTAAGATCACAAGCGGCACGATGTGGATAAGATCGTGATTAGATGCGGCCGATACGTCATAGGAAGCAGACGCTTGACCGGCCACACCCGACTTTGTGGCCCCCACCTTGTGCGCAATATTCGTCGTAAATGCCCTGATCGCCGGCACCGCATTGATGGCAGGATTCTGTCCTGGTGACCCAGCAGCAAGGGTGGTCTCGAACAGGACCTCGTCACCATTAGCACTGACATAGTTGCTGGTCGCCCGGTAAAGTTGATAGACGCCCGGCGAGACGATGTGTTGCGTACTAACTCCAGGAAGCTTGGAGGCGGGACCAAGCACAGAATGCAACCGTGCGAGCTGGGCAGCCGGCAAATTCACACCGGCAGGATTCAATGCCCCGTCGACCTGAGTAAACAGCGGAGAGTGCGATATATCTGCCTCCAAGGTCTGCAGGGTGCCAATATGATCCCAGATCGGAGAAGAGAAACGGAAAATCAACTCAGTCGGATTGAAAGAAGCCTTTGGGAAATATCGAGCAAGGTCTTTGTTTCCGTAATAGGCGTTAGTTCCCGAGGGAGCAGAGGCGTTGCTAGCAAAACCCGAAGGACGATTCAACGGCGCAAAAAGAGCGAGTATACCGAAAAATGCCACGCCGATCAGCAGGGTAACCACCGGTCGCATCACAAGCCGACCAGCGATCCTTCCCCAAAGGCCATACTTGACCTTCGCTGGTCCTTCAGACTTTCGTCTGGGCCAGAAGGCGGCTCGTCCAAAGATAGCCAATAACGCCGGTTGAAGGGTGAGGCCGGCAAGAAGCATGAGGAAGACCGCGATCGCAAGTGGATAGCCGAGTCCACGATAGAAACCAAAGGTCGCCGTGATCAGCATAAGGACAGCAGCTATGACCGTCAATGCAGAAAATGTGATCGACTCTCCAACCTTAGAAAGTGCGAACTCTACCGCCTCACGAGGGGAACGTCCACGATTTAGCTCCTCTCGTGTCCGAAAAACAAGGAAAAGCCCATAGTCGGTTCCAGCACCCAACACCAACACGATCATCAGTAGCTGCGTGACGCTTGAAACCTGATAGTGCAGGACGGAAGTCAAACGCGCAACGACAGGACCAGCCAGCAATGAGACGACGAGCGCCGGCAGAAGCGTGAGCAAGGGTGCCAACACCGAACGGAACACGATGAACAAAAGGACAAGAATGAAAAGAACCGAGAAGCCCTGTGTCGCACTTGCACTCGAATTATTTTGGTCTGCTTGAGCTACAGCGGTCGCGACGGTACCGGCAAGGTGAATCTGGAGGCTAGCTGGGGCGGGATCGCTTGCAAGCTTGGCTTGAAGATCATTCACCAGGGTTTTTATCCCGATATCGTTGAACTGCGAGGTGGACGAAACCACTTCGATCTGCTCCGCCTTGCCATTAGCCGAGATAGCAACGACGTTAGACTTCACCACGGTCGGAACTGACTTGAGCGCGCGAGACAGGCCAGTGAGATAGGTGGAGTCGGCATTCGTAAGTGGGACATGAGGGCTATCTGCCAGTACAACCACGGTGGAGTCAGTGCTTTTCTGGAACACATTTGCAAGTTGTGCAGCCTTGATCGAGGGCGAGTTGGTCGGCAGAAAGTTCGAAAAATTATTCTGCACTACTGACCCAATCGAAGGAAGAAAGGCGAGTGCAGCGATCAGGCCAACTATCCACACCACCACGATTGCGTACTTGAAACGCACCGTAAACAGGCCAAGGCGCTCGAAAAACCGACTCAAAACCAGCTCCTGTCAAAATTTTTGCCAATGCCAGAGGAGTCAACCTCCACGAGCAGATCGATATTCCAGAACTTGCGCATCGAAGGCGTATCTTCATCCATCAAGCGTCTCGACCAACTTCGACGATAGCAGATGAGCGAGTCGATCGAGAGTCTCTCTATCTTCAGAGGAAAGAGTTGCGAGCGCATGGATGAGCGGCTGGAAACGCTCTCCTAACACCTCGACTACGAAGCGGTCATACTCTGGTCCAGGGCCAACCACAGTACGTCGATGATCCAGAGGGTCCTCATGACGCTCAAGCAGTCCGGCGATCGCCAACTGAGATACGATCAGAGAGATGCTCGCCAGACTCAACCTCAACTGGTCTGCAAGTTCACTCACCGTCACCCTGCCTACCAGGAGGATCTGCATAAGCGCCTGCATATGTCGAGGAGTAATCGACATGCCATGCATCTGACAACTGCCAGCCCGTGCCTTGATGGTACGCACTATCGGCATCATCGCAAGAATCAACGACACCGCATCGGTCAGCTGCCCGGTAGATATACACCTGGCAGTCGATACCTCTTGAAGGTTAGCATTGGTAATCTCGGTCATCTTCACATCGCTCCCTTAACCGTGGGCGACCGTGCCCATCACGTCAAAATGGAAACATTCATAAACTGTTTACGCCTGATAAGCATAGGACTTATCGATACCAGAAACGACGCCGCGAGGGATCAGGGGCAACGGTCAATTTTCAGTCCTGTTTGCTGGACTCACATGCTCCGACGGTCAGCACTCACACACCTCAAAATGGAACCCCAAGCGTGCGCTCAACGGTGACAAAGATCACCACCCTATCATCGGCTTGAGCTGGGACGCGATTATATTTTCCAGCGAAGGCAGCAAAGCAGTCGGTGACAACTGCTGGATCGTCGACTACCGTCGCATCTCCTATCATCGCAAAGTACTTCGAACCATCAATGAGCGTTAAAGTGGCTGCTGTTCGGGCTAGCAGGTTTGTGACCTTTTGACTCTTGCGGCGTGAAAACACCGCAATGGCATTGTGACTGTCCTCCCAGAAGGGATTTACCAATACCGTATGTACTGCGCCGTTTCTAGTAATGGTAGCGAGGAGTCCGTGTCTACTAGATGACACCGCCTTTATTATCTCCGAATTCTCCATTGCTTCCCACCTCTCAGGTAATCACCGGCTAGCACAGCTGACGGTCTCAGCAACCCGACTCTAGATTCCCTGTCAGCCCTGTTAACAAGGTCAAAAGGGACTCGCCGCGAGCTCGCACAGCTGCCAACAACCCGGCACCGAACACCCCGCTGGTTCCGGGACCGAGTGCTAGTAGCAGGCGCTCCAACCACTCCTCCCGAAAGCTATAGACGACGAATGCATCACCATCATGGTCAAACACGCCCATCGTGAGAGCCTCCAACGTTGCTAGCTGTTCAGCTCTGAGCTGCAATCGAGTAGGAGTCCCGGAGGAGCGTAGACCCAATGGATCAAGCCGATCTAAAGAACGTCTCGCCTTACGAATCTCGGACTCATCTTGGCATGAATCAAACGCAAGCAGACGAACTTGACGCATACGATCGAGCCGGAAATGACGCCCACTACCATCCGAGAGTCCGAAGAGGTACCACCTACCAGCAAGCACAAATAGACTCACCGCGAACACGTGTCGAACACTTACACGACCTTCAGCATCGACATAGTCAAACTCCACGCACTCTGGCTCGGCGATCGCTCGCCGCAGGAGTGCGACTACCTCCGGCGGGTTATCTGAGTTAATCACCTCACCGGAGCGGAGCAGTTGTTGGCGGATGGCTAAGCGTAGCTTCTCAGATGCGCTCTGGAGCTCTGAGACTTCACCATCCATAATGCTGGTCACCGCCTCGAGTGTCGCTAGGACCGTCATAGCTTCGACCACGTCAATACGCTGTGTGCGACTAAGTCCTGAGTCAATCGATACTTCAACCAGGTCCAGCTCCTCGTCGACTATAACGTCGAGCAACACATCTGGGCTATAAGGTGGAAGGCCCGCAAGCGACGCTGACTCCAGCAGCTCGACCACCTCCGTGGGCACCAACCCGGAGGCTTCTGCTAACGATGCAATCGTCGCAGATCCCCCATTTACTCTGAGATATGAAAGGAGTCCCTGCACCGCTCGAAAACGATCCTCGAGTGTTCGAGTTTTTCGGCTACGAGCAGGCGAAAGTGGAATTGGGTCAATCACCTCAGGTGCACCTACACGTAGATCGGTTTCAAGTGAATGCAGTACCGCTTCGACCTGTCGCATGAACCTCTGTCGAACCGCTAGCGGCTCTATGGGTACTACGGGATGAGCCTCCATCAGCAGGTCAGAGATGAGCGCACCGACGTTGGATACCTCGACGGTGCCCGTCGTCAAGCTCCCACCGTCTACAGTCGGGTCGCCGTCCGTCTCAACTGCCACCCGCGCACCAAGCAACTCGAGTTGGGCTCTTGACCCCACGAGTGTGACCTCGACTTTTTCATCTACCTCTAGAAGCCAAGGGTGTTCGGGTAGAGCTGACCTCAAATCAGCGGGTCTCGGATATTCGTCAATCTGACCCACCATAAAAGGAGGTTCCATTCGATCGGTACGAAAGCTCTTTTGTTGACCTCGCTCGTCGGCTACCAGGTAGGCGTGACCCCAACGCATGAGGACTCCAAAAGGAAAGATGTCGCGTTCCAATCCTCGATAGACAAAACGAAGCCGACGTGATTCAGCGATCGCCCTGCCAAGATCAGGGTGCAGATGGACAAGTTCTCCCATCTCCCAGACAATTGGGGCTGCCTGGCGATACAGGAGACCTAGTCGAGTCTCGAAGTGCCTCCCATACTGCCCAACAAAGACGGCGCATCCGAGGGCGGCTTCGAGAGCTGCCCACTCAGTGCGGGTAAGATCCAACTCGAATTGGATGTCCTGTACCTCGATACGGTAGCCAACCTGAGAGCGTCCCGGCAGGCTCACGGTACGTAGAGGGATACCTATCTCTCGCAGGCTCGCCTTCGCCCGCTCAAATGCACGCGCACGAGCTAGGGGCGATTCGGGGAACCCAGGTACGAGATCGGTGATCGTCTCCTGAGTCAACGGCTCGACGGTGGTACTCAAGAGTTCAAAGAGGTTTACCAGTCGAATCAGAGGATCAAATGCCAACCTCAACCAACCCTTCCTATTTCGACGCGGCTTCCAGAGCGACGAGATCAACCCTCTGGCGTCCATGCTCTTGCTCAGACGATGAAAACTCTGTCTTTGGATAGCCAGAACAATAGCCTAAACTTACCAAGTAACCCTCATGTGGGAGACCCTCACGTGGGGGATGTGTGTCGCTGGGAGGAATAGGTGCTGGGCGCTGTAACGGGCGAAGTAGTGCTTCGCTTCACCCCTCCGTACGGAGGACTGATTGTCCTGGCACTCGGAGGACTATTCTACTACCGGTTTATACCCACGGTGGCTCGTCATCTAGACAGCTCGCCCGTGCACGTCCGGTTGCGAGATGCGGTAACCCGGCGCCAGCATACTTTATTCATTACCGGTCTGATCATCCTTGCATTGATGGAGAGTTGGCCCTCGCTCGAACTTGCTCGCTACGTCTCAAGCCTTGCTTATCTCACTCACACGATGATCATCGAGCTTGTCGCAGTTCCTTTGCTCCTCCTTGGAGTCCCCACTTGGCTTCTCCACAAACTGACCGAAACACCGTTCATCGACGCACTACTTCAACTTCTCACCTCACCAATTCTCACGACCATACTCTACTGCGGCGTATTTGTACTCTCGATATTGGCTACCATAGTCCAAGCTCAAGCCACCTCGATGGTGGTCTATGTCTACCTACAGGTAGCCTTCGTCGTTGTCGGTGCGCTCATGTGGATTCCAGCGCTGAGACTCAACCCAGGGACCAAGAAACTATCGACGGGTGCACGAGTGCTGTATCTTTTCACCCAAAGCCTCCTGCCGTCATTCCCAGCTATCGTACTGATATTTGCTCATCACTCGTTCTATCCAATCTTTGCCACGAACATGCACCTCATATTTGGAGTATCGGAGGTCGCTGACCAGCAATTAGCTGGAGGAATCTCTAAGCTCATCGACTTCGGGATTCTCTGGACCGTCGCTGTCGCTATAATGGTCAGGGCGCAAAAACAAGAGGACCTGGGTGCAGACCCGGAGCCAATTACTTGGCTCGATGTCGAGCGCGAGTTCAAAAGAACTCATAAAAACACCGGCGCCTAGATCATCGTTCGACCTATCTCACCATGCCCTAACAAGAGGAGTATCTACAACAGTGCCCAACGAATTACGTAATGTTGCCATCATCGCCCACGTCGACCACGGCAAGACAACCCTGGTAGACAAACTCCTCCGACAATCAGGGGCGTTCCGAGAGAATCAAGCCATCGAGGACCGCATCATGGACTCGATGGATCTTGAGCGAGAAAAAGGGATCACAATTCTAGCCAAGAACACCTCGGTGTACTTTGAGGATTACAAAATTAACCTGGTAGACACGCCAGGACACGCCGACTTTGGTGGGGAAGTTGAGCGCGCCCTCTTCATGGTGGATGGAGCCTTGATGTTGGTCGATGCCGCAGAGGGACCTCTCCCACAGACTCGCTTCGTGCTCCGAAAGGCGCTTGAGCGCAAACTCCCGGTGATCGTAGTGATCAACAAGGTGGATCGTCCCGATGCACGGCCAGGCGAGGTGCTCGACGAGATCCTTGGACTCTTCATCGAATTGGGAGCAGATGAAGAGCAGATCGAATTCCCGGTCATCTACGCATCCGCAAAACAAGGGGTGGCTGGCCTGGCCGCTGACCAACTCGAGACCGACTTAACTCCACTGTTTCGCGCGATAATCGAGACTATTCCGGCTCCGCTTGCAATCCTTGACGCCCCACTTCAAGCCCAGGTTACTAATCTTGATGCCTCCCCATACCTGGGCAGGCTCGCGATTTGCCGGGTTTTTGCAGGATCTCTGAAGCGGGGGGCGAGCGTGACTCGCATCCACATCGACGGGACCCAAACTCGAATACGGCTTGGTGAGCTCTTTATCACTCACTACCTTGAGCGAGTCGCCGTGGATGAGGTCGCCGCTGGTGAGCTTGCCATCGTCGCGGGACTCGAGGATGTAAATATCGGCGAGACTATCGCTGACTCTGAAGCACCCACTGCACTCCCTCCACTGACCATTGAAGAGCCTGCGATCTCGATGACAATCGGAGTTAATACCTCCCCGCTGGCAGGGAAGGAGGGCAAGAAACTCACGGCCCGTCTCATCAGCTCTAGGCTTGCCCAAGAGACAATAGGTAATGTCGCCATCAAAGTAGTACCAACTGAACGCAACGACACTTTTGAGGTCCAGGGCCGTGGCGAACTTGCGCTCGCGGTTCTAATAGAACTTATGCGCAGAGAAGGATTTGAGCTTACAGTGTCGAAGCCAAAGGCGCTCACAATGGTCGTAGATGGCCAAGTTCAAGAGCCTTTTGAGCTCCTTGAGGTAGATGTTCCCGACGAATACTTCGGCTCACTCACCCAAATTGTCTCAATGCGTCGGGCCACACTTGACTCCATGCATCAGATGGCATCTGGTTGGATGCGCGCTAGCTATCTGATTCCGTCACGAGGGCTCCTCGGAATTCGCAGCGAGCTACTCTCAGCGACTCGAGGAAGCGCCATCATTCACCACACCTTTGAAAAATGGGGACCTGTAGTCGGCGAAATTAAACCCCGAAGCCAGGGCAGCCTCGTCTCGGACCGCACCGGTGTCGCGATGACCTATGCGCTTTTGAATCTGCAAGAACGTGGTGAACTATTCGTCTCCCCGCAAGACCAGGTCTATGAAGGTATGGTGATAGGCATCAACGCTCGGCCGGGTGACATGGATGTCAACCCAACCAAAGAGAAGAAGCTCACCAACGTACGTTCCTCGACAGCAGACGAGCTCGTCCGTCTCGTCCCGCCGATTCCCTTGACTCTAGAGTCAGCACTCGAGCTCATCACCGACGATGAATGTGTCGAGGTAACACCGACCCAAGTGCGCGTGCGTAAGGTAATTCTCGATGGAGCAGCTCGAGCCAAGGCAAGGCGTCCAGGACAGTCCACCTAGCCTGCGGCTACGAATTCGGACACGCTATGGCTCGTCATCAACAACGTCTTGTTTGAGATACCGGGCGCGGGCTTACTGCCTCACAACCCCAAAATGACTATAAGTGAAGGACTGTATGCAAGTGGTAGATGTAGCGAGAGCGAAGGTAAATTAAAGTGAACATTACGGTGTATGGCGCCGATTGGTGCCCAGATTGTCGACGATCCAAAGAGCTATTATTACGCACACAAACGGAGTTCACATGGGTCGATACCGATCAAGATGCCGACGGGAAGGCTTTGATTGGTCGATTACAAGGAGGAGAACCGCACATTCCTACCATCATCTTCGAAGATGGTAGCTTTCTGGTTGAACCAAGCGACCAAGAGCTTGCTGCAAAGCTTGGGGTATCACCTCCTCCGACAAGCTAAAGCCGGTTCACGGTTGATCAACACTCATCAGTTGGGCTGGCTAGGCTAATTAGCATGCCAACAAAATTTTTTGAGGACTATACGGTGGGCGAAGAGGCCAAGTACGGGCCGATCGAGGTGGATAGCGCTTCGATGATCGAGTTTGCGCGCCAGTGGGATCCGCAACCGTTTCATGTCGACCCAATCGCAGCGCGCACCAGCATGTACGGCGGCATCATCGCTAGTGGTTGGTTCACGTGCGCACTCGCCATGAGGACCCTGGTTGTCAATTATCTCTCCCCTGAATCCAGTCTTGGCTCTCCTGGACTCGATAGTCTTAAGTGGCTTGCGCCAGTGCGGGCTGGAGATGAGTTATGGCTCCATTGTGTAGTCCTTGAGGCGAGGCCATCACATTCAAAACCAGACCGCGGAATTCTCAAAACCAACATCGAGCTGAGTTCAGCGACAGGGCAACTAGTCCTCTCAATGGTGGCTACCAACTTTGTCTTACGACGGCATGACCCGAGCTAACCTATCGCTTTACTCATTCGATGGATGCTGCATTATCGCGGCACAAACTAAGCAACAGTTGCAATCATGATTGGAGCAGATCGATGAACGGCCCACGCATTCTGGTATCTATCAAGCAGGTATCTCAGGCCGACACCACCGAATTTGACCCCTCGGGAGTGATGATTCGTCACCCAGAGGAACAGGAGTTAAATCCCTTCTGCCGCCGAGCCGTAACCTTCGGCGTAGAGCTTGCTCGCTCTCATTCAGGCACATGTTCCGTGGTGAGCATGGGGCCACCCTCAGCGGCAGAGATCTTGCGCGAAGCACTAGCAATCGGAGCTGACGAGGCATATCTCCTTAGCGATCCGAGCTTTGCTGGAGCGGATACACTAGTCACGGCCGAAGTTTTGGAGCACTTCATCAGGACACGAGAACTAGCATATGACCTCATTCTGACTGGTCGCTTTGCCATCGATGCGAACACCGGTCTAGTGGGAGCTCAATTGGCAGAGCTACTCGATATGCCATTTGCCGGGGCCGCCAAGCAACTCGAATGGGTTGCCAACTCACTTCTACTGTCGACCGAACTCGATGATGGTATCCGATCTGTGCAGGTAAAGCTCCCGGCAGTTATCGCGGTTGCTGAACGAATCTGCACACCAGCGAAGCCTTCAGCAGAGGAGATCGCCGCCATTCCAACCGAGAACGTCCAGCGCCTAGATCGGAATGATCTTCACTTCAGCGTGGACAAACCCAAATCGCGGACTACCGTAGACGAGATTCAACACGAATCTCTCCAGCGATTGAATATCGTCGTTGATGGCTCGCACGAGCTCGATAAGGCACTCGCCTTTCTCGCTGACCAACATCATCGGACGACTCCATCCAACCTTGTGTCAGCTATTACCACCTTGCCGATGCAACACGCCGCCTATCTATGTGACCCCGAACAGCCGGACCTTAATCGACATTTCGTCTCTTATTTACTCTCCGGCGACCAGTCCAACGCCTGTCAACTTTGCGTACTCCACACCGAAAGCGACCTCGCAGGAGTATCGAAGAGCTTTCCTGGCGTCGACCACCTGGTCCGCCTGAAAGGGAGCTCTATGGAAGACGACCTCGTACCGGTGATTGCAGACTGGCTCCGAGCTCACCCACAAGAGTTGCTGGTGGCTCCGGCAACCTCCTTCGGTCGCGAGATCGGTGCTCGCCTTGGAGTCCTGCTCGACGCCGGTGTGCTCACAGACCTAACTCGTCTCGAAATCGATCATCTTCCACAGATTACAGGTTGGAAGACGGTTGGCTCAGTCGCCTCCGTCGCAAAAGTCTCATCGACCACAGCTATGGGCATCGTGCTGCTTCGACCTGGAGTACCTACTCATGCAAGCCGATTGCGCCCCTCCACGCCTTCACAGACCACACTGGTTGTCCCTGAACGCGGACGCGTCGTGCTCACTGATCCTCCCGTGCCTGACCCCATCTTCAACTTTGCCAACGCACCAATTATCTTCGGAGTCGGCGCTGGTGTGAACGCTTACGAAATCGATGACGTCTTCCGACTAGCTCAGAGCGTCAAGGCCGAATTAGGGTGCACACGAAAGATAGCTGACCGCGGCCTTATGCCACGATCACGCCAAATTGGCATCACCGGGCGTTCCGTGTCCCCAGCCCTCTACATTGGTATCGGCACCCGTGGCAGTCACAATCACCTAGCTGGCGTCCGCGGAGCCAGCACCATCGTCAACCTTACGCTGGAGTCTGCAGTCGGTGACACCGGAATTGATCTCACCGTCATTGGCGACTGGCATGACACGCTGCCACCTATCGTCGAATATTTACGCTCAATTACAGACAACGCAGCATGTAAACAACCGGAAGACCCGCTGTTGCACTAGTTCACAAGAAGAGGTTGTGTGCATCTCCGTGATAGTGCTGAACTCACGGAAGGAGACGATGGCTAGTCCTCGCTCAGGTTTCAAGCCAACCAAACGGATACAAATCACTCGGCCATCCCCCCACAGGTGCCTCAAAGTTCTAAAGATACAAAAGCCTGGACTCCTAGAGAGCGCATGTGGATCAAGCCGAACACCAGTGGCAAGGAGGCAGGAAAGACGGCCCAACACAGTGGAAAATGAGACCAATCTGCAGGCAATCAGCCAAACATCGCTCTACGCTTCAAGTCGGGAGACTCGCTGAACCAACCTCCTGAGGTTGCCCAACTTCACCGAAGATGCCTGATAGAGTCCTTCGAGGAGGCCAAATTGGCCCGTCTCCACCCTTGGCAAGTATCTGCAACGATTCTAAACACAGTGGTATCCGCTACCGGGTGTGATAGTTAACGATCGTTTATACCCATCGCCATCAAGCCGGTGGAAAGACTCTTGTCCACGTTGTACCTCCGTCCGTGGTTCTCCAGAGCAACGGGTGGAAGTGACCTTTCACAAATTGTTCCGTCGCAAGGAACCCAGTTCGCAACGAGACAAATGAGATTGAGGTTGCCCCAAGCGAAAACTCCGGAGACGTGATCGCGGCCACCGTATGGAAGTGAGCGCCGGCGTCTGTCGTGAGCTGCAAGGTGGATCCATTCTCTCTGGGGTTTACCACAATACGATAGGCGTCCACCGCATTTACCGGAGCGAAGGCATCGCCGATAGTTCCCGACGGATCCCAGAACTGCGTAAATCGACCGGTCAGGCTGGGGGCGTGGAGTTCGCTAATGTTCATCCCTCCAGGGCACATAGCCCAGATCGCCGGTCGCCGAATCGCGAGCCCACAAGCAGTCACAGCTACCAGCGATTTTCTAACCGATTTGACAAACGGTGGCACTCCACCTTGACTCTCGAACATGAGTGGGTAAGCAGTTCGTGGACCGGTTGGGTTGGTGACCACTACTACGGTAGAACCTTGTGCCGCGAGCGAGGGCTGCTCTAAGAACGGGTAGGGAAGGTTTGGGGTGAGCAACGGATTCACCTGAGGACGTCCGGTCACGAGCGGTAGACGCATCAACTCATAACTGGTACATGCTTGTGCTCCGCCATGAGCCGAGCACTTACCGGCCAAACCTACTAACGAATGAGTCGTGAAGGCAGCGTCGATAAATTGCCGGTGGGCAAGCTCAACGGCGCGCCAGTGAGTACCGCCATTAGTAGTAAGGTAAAGCCTGCTAGTGATCAAGGTGTGGCCATACCTAGTAAAGAGCGCGAAACCATCTCGTCGATTCGCGAACCGATAATCCGAGATCACCGTTATACCGCGAGATCTTTTGAATCCTAAGCCGTGCAAGGTAACGCTGCTCCACGACCCCGATGCCGACGTCGGTCCCAACGACCTGGTGGCAATCGCTGTACAGGAAGCGGTCCCACAACGCACACTTCCCACGACCACTACTTCAGAACCCGTAGCAGTGGTAAGAACTTTGCTTGCGTCGAAACCCTTGGCGATGCCAACTGTACGTGTTCCGCTGACACTAGCAGAGAGGGATCGTACGCTCTTGGGGGTAGCCTCAGATCGAGAGCTGGAATTGACTTGGATTGACGCAGCGCCGCAGGCAGTCATGGTCAATGTACACATCACGACCAGTATCGCCCTAAATCCTAAGCTAGCCAGGGCGAAATGAGCCAGCACCTTCACAGAGCAAAGTCTAGGCGCACGCTCACAACCGTGGCCGGATTCCATGGCCTCGACTCCAACAGGTAGTGACATCCTCCCCACCCTTAAGGACGGGGCTTCCTGGGCTGCTCACGCAGCTTCGGCTGGTTGACGCTTCACTGGGTCTGGGTGCTTGTTAGCGTGCGATGTCCCTCCACGTCCTTAGATCACACTTAGAACAACGTAGGCTCGTGTATGCGGGGTTGATGGCGATGATTTCTACTGGGGTTATGGCATTGGGGTTATGGCATTGATAGCTTTGTCAGTGAGCCGTCTGTGGAACATACCCCAGCCCTGTTCGAGGATAGACCTGTTGAGTCCGGACTTCTGAGCAACGTTCTTGCCTGGGTTCTCAACTGTGCCTTTGGCCGAACGGATCATGTTCTTGACCCCCAAATCCTCTAGGGCAATCAGGTCGTGGTCCACTCGATCCAGTCTTTGCGTCGATCGGTTTCTTTTGCTGATAACTTGGCTATAGTTAGCCTTGTAGCATTACGACGGTTGGAGCCTTTGGTCTGTCTAGCTAGTTTGCGTTGTAGTCGCCTCTTAGGTTGGCGCTCTCGGTTGGTGAGTAGTTTCATATCGAGAAACTTGCCCTTGGACGTAGCCACCGTATGAGTGACACCCATGTCCAGGCCGACTATCTCGCCGGTAGGCTCGCGTTCAATCTGTGGACCTGGACGGGTGAAGCTAACACCATCGTCCGGCGCGATCTTTGGTGACTCGTGCGGACGACGCTGTTTGAATATCACGCCACTCACGGGTGACGCGGAACTTAACCCACCCACACTTAGGGATGAACACCTGACCCCACTTGCGGTTGAGCCGTCGAATAGACAGATCCCGTATTACAAAGCCTTCATTGATACCGGCTCTACGCCAAATGGGGTGCCCGAAATGGTCTGGTCGTTTCCACCAGTTCCAAAAGGCACGGTCCAAGTCACGCAGAGCTTGCTGTTGAATTGTGGACGAGCCTTCTTTGAGCCAAGTTAGCTTGCGAACTTTGGCGAGTTCTAGCATCTTGGGAATGGGTAGTGATCGTCGGCGTCTCCATGAGTTGCGTTGTTCAAGTGCTAGATTCCAGACATAGCGAGCATCGGAGCAGTGACGCACGAGAACGGATAACTCCTGTTCTTGTGGATAAAGTCGCTCGCGAATGCTCATAGTATTGGTTGAGAGTCTGACAGACTTGACTTTGGGATGTAATCGAGGTCGCTCTATCCAGCCCTTACAGACGGGGCTTTGCGCTCCGGTTTGGTCAAAAGTTGACGGCAGCCATCTAGGGAACTGCCGACACCCTAGCTCCATCTGGTTACCTCCAATCCTCCAACGACCTTCATGAATCCGCCAGCTGAGGGCAAACAACAAATCATAAGCTCTCTACCCACCCGAGCCATCACCCCGACGAGACTCACCCACCCAGAGGTCCGAGGAGCCGCAGCCCGGACCGGCAGGCTTGCTTCCGATGATCTCCGTCCAATTTCATCCACGAAATAATTGCCAAGGAGCTGGCCAGCGCATCCGTATCGTCTCAAACCACTTACTCGACTCTCGTGCAACCCAGACGACATCCAGCCCACCGAATGATGCGTTTGACCGGCGACTCAGGCAAGATCAAGCAACTTGGGGGTTTTACGAGTGTGCCGCACATGACCAACCAAATGGACAGGACGCTCGGTATAGCCGTACAGGTCGAGGACGAACCGTTTAGGACTCGACAGATGGAGGTTCAAGAACATGACCACGCAATATTGACCAGGCGCTACGGTGCCAAAGCCCAATCGAGCCAATCCAAGGGCATTGACCTGTGCCAGGCCACGGAAGCTGTCATCATGTGGTGCTGTAGTGATGGCACGTTGCAGGGCATTCACACAGTTAGCTGCCGAGGTACCCGACACCGATCGGGCACCACCACACGAGGTCAGCAGCATCGCACATAGTAACAGCGCGACGACCCACCGATGCCGTCCTCTACCTCTCATGCAAGCCTCCCAATAGAAAATAGCTGATCCAGCCGATGGGAATCCACACCCAATAGCTAACAACTCGATAGAGTAACACCGCTGCAAACATAGAAGAAGGTGCCCCACCAAAAGCGATCAGAGCGACAGTGATGGATCCTTCTACAACGCCGAGCCCTCCGGGAGTAATTGGAAGATTCGCCGCCAGCGCACCGAGCATATACGCAGAGGTCACTCCGACGAGACCAACATGTGCATGTACTGCCGTCAGGCTCAGCACTAGCGTAGCAAGATCAAAAAGCCAGTTCCCGAGGGCACCAAGTGAAGCTTGCAACAGCGAACGAGCTGAAAATCGGAGCTGCGCTGCTGTTTCGAGGTTAGCCTCATTAGACCCTTGCTTAAGGTGAAATAACCGACGAAGGTGCACTGCTAGCCCAAGGGCTACCACTAGAACTCGATCCATGCGGACGATGGCAGCTGCCGCTAACAGAAGCAAAACGAAGAGAATGACGACGTCAAGGTTGCTGAGCACGGACGTGGCTTGCGTGTGTTCTACCAGGACGAAGCCGAGCAGGACTAAGAGCACAACAATAGCTAACAAATTTCCAGCAAGCAACCCCGCTGTTGCTTGAAGGACGCTACAGCCTCTGCCGCGTAACTTTCGGTAGAGATATGCGACCGAAAAACCGGCGCCCAACGGAATTGAGTCGTTCATTGCGATCGCTGCTAACGAGGCACCAAAGAACCAACGTCGTGTTAGTCGACCCAAGTCGGTTGGCAAAAGATAATAGGTCATCAACGAGTAGGAGATGTCCGAAAGTACCTCGAGGCCAAATCCTAAGACAACTAACCCGACACTCGCCGTGGAAAGCACTCTGGTGGTGCCACTAAGTTGACCACGCTCGCTATAGATCACGGCAGCAGCGACGCCGAGCGCTACAATGCCGATGCCGAACTGGAGCAATCGCCGGGTTGGGATTTTCTTAGCCAAGGTGCTGCAAGCCCTTCAGAGCGCTTCGTCGCACTACCTACTCAAGTGAAACATCTTTTTACTCATGCAGACTAGGAGCCGCGACCCCTATGTCAGACCGAGCATGCTTTGACCGATACCCCAGCGCAGTCCTCCAACGGGACGTCCGAGAGCACGACCGACATTAGCGTGAATGATGACGTGTGCACCCAAGCTCTAATATGAGCTTGTCTAGTTCGCAGGTTTTGCAATCGATGAAGAGAGGGAGGCGAGTGACGGAATCTCCAGCAGTCGCAATTGTTGGTGCGGGAATGGCTGGCCTAGCTGCTGCCCACTACCTCGCTATCAACCACATCGACTTTGAGATATATGAGGCTTTGGAAAAGCCAGGAGGTAGAGTCGCCACCAAACATGTCGACGGGCTCACGCTCGACCAGGGATTTCAGATAGTTCTGGAGGATTACCCTGAACTCCGCCGCCTTACCGCCGTCTCCGAGCTTCCACTAAATCGCCTATACCCAGGTGTCTATCTTCACGAGACTGGCGATCCACTTCTGCTCTCCGATCCGCGTCGCATCCCTGGAACCAAACGCCAGACGTTGCGCACACTGTCCACGCTGCTGCGAATGCCTGACTGGAGGTCAGCAGGGCGCTACCTGAATACAACACAACCGACCATCAAAGACCTTGGAGCTCTACTACCTCAACCGCTTCAAGACACCGTTTTCGCACCTCTATTCCGAGGAGTTACCGCTGATCCCGAGCTCACTGGACCGGCGGATTTCGCGCGGTTTATCCTTAAACGCCTTCTCAACGGGTATGCGAGTCTACCAACAGGAGGTATGGCCCAACTGCCAGCCATCGTAGCAGAGCGGTTGTCAAGTCACATCCATTACCTACACAGAGCAGTCTCCGTTGCAACCGGCCAGTTAACCCTGGAAGACGGGAGTAGCGTCCAGGCGGACTGGATAATTCTTGCAGTCGCACCACCAGCGCTAGAAGCCTTGCTTGGTCTACACCTTCCTCCGATGCGATCCATCGGCTATATTCACGCGCTCAGCCGACGGCGTCTTTTCGGAGTTCCTGCCGTGCTCCTAACTTCACTGGGTAGTCCGATCTACACCGTTGCACCTGTGAGTGACATCTCGGCTAGCTACGTCAACCACGATCCTGAGCGTCACCTCATCACCGCTTCATGTGATCCAACTGCTACTCCAGATGAGCTACGCACTGCGCTAGCACTCGCGGTGAATTGTGAGCCAGAGAACCTAGAGTTCATAGAGCTCGGCGTTGTCAAAGATGCCCTCCCCCGAAGCACGCGAACGGTGGCCGAGATAGGTCAACGTGTCCTCCTGGCGGGCGACTACCTAGTATCCCCATCCATGAATGGCGCCATTGAGTCGGGGCGCAAGGCTGCCGAGCGCGTCATACGCACCACAAAGAGATCAGCGAAGGAGCTAACGATCGATGGCTAGAACAAACCCTCACCTTGAGCTAAGGGCTTCATCGACCGGTTCTACCCGATCTGAGTTTAGAAGTGTTGGGGATCGGCGAATCATGTGGATATCCTCTCGGGCTAGCACGCGACGCGGCGCTCTCTCCGAACGCGACGGGGAGAGGATTGCCCACGCGGCCTCGACCGCCGCGAGCAGCGGGGTACCCATCGTCTGCGAACTCTCCACATCAGGGGCGAAAATCCAAGACGGTGTTGCCGCTCTTCATGGTTGGGGCATCGCAGCCCGTGCCCTTGCGCACTGCTCCGGCCAAGTCCCTATCCTGCTAGGACTGACTGGTCCAGCCGTATCCGGCCCCGCCCTCCTCTTAGGGATCGCCGACTACGTGGTTATGGCACCAGATGCATTCGCCTTCCTCAGCGGACCGCAATCGGTAGCCGAATTTACCGGCATATCGGTAACAAACCAGGATCTCGGTGGGGCATCGGTTCTACTCAATCGCTCCGGCGTAGCCTTCGACGTCGCCAGCGACCGGCGTGGCATCGAGGAGTCGATCCTCAGCTTCTTGAGTTATCTGCCTGATTCGACTAACGAATTGCCAGTCAGGATTGAGCCCGTAGATCCCATCGATATCGATCTCGACTCCGTCATTCCCGAGCAGCCCACTGCAGCCTACGATGTACGCGACCTGGTAAAAGGGATTATGGATGCTGATTCATTCTATGAGCTTCGATCCTCGTGGGCAAACCAACTCGTCACTGGATTGGCGCGACTAGAAGGACGTACCATTGGCGTCATCGCCAATCAACCCAAAATAATGGCCGGCACGCTCGACATTCCAGCAGCTCAAAAAGGCGCCCGTTTCGTTCGCTTCTGCGACTCGTTCAACATCCCAATCGTAACACTCGTAGATACTCCCGGCTTCCTGCCCGGCAAGGACGTAGAGTGGCGAGGGATGATTCGACACGGAGCCGAGCTCGCCTTCTCATACGCTGCCTGCAACGTACCGCGAATCTGTCTGATCACACGCAAAGCCTATGGTGGCGCCTACATAGTCATGGACTCCAAGGGGATCGGCAACGACATAACCTTCGCATGGCCATCCGCTGAAATCGCAGTAATGGGGGCGCAGGGAGCAGTAGAGATCATCTATCGGCGAGCACCAGCTGAAGAGAGGCTTCGGCATCAACAGAAGTACGAAGATGAGTATCTAACCCCATGGATTGCCGCCGAACGTGGCTTTGTCGACAACGTCATTGAGCCGAGTAAAACAAGGGCTCATCTCGTTCGCGCCTTCGATCTACTCGCCACCAAAAAGGAACGTCTTCGCAATGCGAAGCATGCAAACTCACCGCTCTAGCGTTAACTCCGACTCACTGGATGGCCTCTGTTCCCAACTCAGATGGCCCAGGTTTGAATAGGCGTTCCCACGTCCTCTGACACTCCTACCTTGCTGCATCGCCAAGCGCTCATCCATGATTCGATCTCTCCCACGACGCGAATCGAAGCCAAACTCCTCGGCGCGGTCATAGACACCACTCAAGGTATTGGTGACTGAGCGTAGACGGTAGAGCTCCTCACCTATGAACCTGCCATTTGTGCGAACAAGTTCTCTAAGGCGGGCTTGCGAGATCGAGGCGACGGCGGTGTCCTGAATCCAAGAGACTCCATTTTGATCTTTGATAAGTTCCAGGCTTTGAGTTAGATCGCTAAGCTCAGGCTGGCAGAGATACGCACGCTCTACCAAGCCATCTTCGGGAGCTGAGGCGCCATAGGTCACCGCTTTGCAACCGGGTGCATGCATGCCAAAGCCCATGAATCTGATCTCGCCAGTTCTACAGATCTCGGTGCTTTCACCCACTCGGATCTCAGCACAGTCACCGTCTAGCTTGATGATGCGTCCATCGCTACCATCAGCCAATACCACGCGCTCCCCGCGGAATAACGGTTTTGAACCCAAGTGGCCAACCACCGAATCGGGAGATCTGATAGCCACCTCTCTCCTCAACTTGGCGGTGAGGCCGGCAGATGGGGTGCTAAAAAACACCCGTTCTTCACATTCAGACTCTACCCATCTGGTACAGTCGGCAACAAACAGATTCCAAAGTACGCCAGCACTCTCAGCTACGACCAGCGCCTCACTCGCAGCACCTTCGAGTCCAAGCACAGTCGTCGAAGTGGTGCTAGTCACAGGTTCGCCGGGACTACGCACCAGGGTCGGTCCTCGCCTGACGAGTTCATGCAATTCAGAAGCAGACATAGCATTTGCATCGACAATCAGCGTTGGGCCCATCGAGGAAGGTCTGTAGTTGCCAAAGCCGACAATCAACGCCGCTTCCTGAGGCGTTCTGGTCGCTACCGCAACACGGTCTCCGGCATGTACGCCTGCCTGCTCGAACGCCTGCACCATTGAAACCAGCTCCCTGGAGGTATGCACCACTTTGAGATTGCTCATCGGCGTTTCCATCAACAGCAACCGCTCGGACACCGAAAGCGATCTATATGACTGACAGAGCGTGCCATCGAGCCCGATATGCTTCCCTGCGAACCCCGTCTTGCCATGGCTAAGGAGCCGAAATGCGTGCTCCTCTCCGAAGGCGCGAACTAATGCCACCTCAGTTACTGCTTGGATTCCTGATGCTCCCTGCTCGATAGCTCTCGCGAACTCATTGAGCAATGGATCGTTAACCCTAACTTTGGCCACCGCGCGGCTACCACCCCTGGCAGGCACCGCAAGAGGAGCTCTATCCGCACCAAGACGAGCCTCCGACTCCCATCGCGCACGCAGCTCTGCTTGTGAGTACAAAACCTTCGGCTGCCGAGTAGCCAGGACCGCCAATTGACGTGAACGCGAGGAACGTGATCCCTCAACTGTCGCTACTACGTCATGGCGACGTTTGGAAAACACGGTCAACAGACTCTCCGGTTGACCCTTTATCTGCCAAGATTCAAGGCCAATACCGGTCAACTCTACGCCTAGCGAATGGAGCAGATGTGCTAACTCGGATCGATAGCATAGCTCATAGACGGGTAGCCCGCGGGCCCATCTCTCGTGATCGAGCGCAACGGTCCGATCCCCCGCCATTGCGCTGTTGATCACAACCAGATGCGAATGCAGATGCGGATCACCAGCTCTTGAGAGACGGTGACCAATATCGAAGGCAGCCAGATTCTCGATCGGAGCCAGCACCCCCCGACTACACTTCGCTGAGTCGAGTTCAACCATCAATCTGAAGGTGCGAGCAACTGCGACATGATGAACGCCCTCGATCTGGTCGCGCTCGGCATCGGACGCGAGCGCCCAGAGAACCGATACTGCTTTCGGAGCTGCAATCGTGAAGTCCAACGCCTTTATGGGGTTGCGCACGCCCTCCGCGGCATCAATAGCATCCCCAAGCCCGACAACCTCAGTCCGATCGCGGTCTTCAGAACCACTGAAGTCAAGACGCCGCATGATGCCGATCTCATCACTTAGTTCTTGCTGGGCATAGTATCCCAGCGAACCCCGGATCTTAAAAAGTCGCACTCCCACCCCCGTAGGTCTAACGCCGTTGAGGGTGGGAACACCAAGAAAACAGCCTCAAAGAGCAGGCGGTTAAGGCCGCGTGCGTTTTGATGCTATTGCACAGCCTGCTCCTTCTTTAGGTGAGGAGCACGTTGAGTTCTACTATAGCGCCGACTGGGCTGCCTCAAACGCCTCCCGAAGAATCGCTACCATCTCATCGAACTGCTCCGACTCGCATACAAGCGGCGGTGAGAGCTGGACAACTGGATCTCCACGATCATCGGCGCGACAAATGAGACCTAGCTCGAAAAGCTTCGGCGTGAGAATCCCTCTGAGCAAACGCTCGGACTCATCATCGCTGAAGGTCTCTCGCGTGCTCTTGTCCTTCACCAACTCGATACCGTAGAAGAAACCAGTTCCGCGAATCTCGCCAACAATGTCTAAGTCAGCAAGAGTCTCTAGCTTGGCTCGGAACTCGCCCTCCTTGCCACGAACATGTTCGAGGAGTTGATCGCGTTCGAAAATGTCGAGGTTTGCAAGTGCAACAGCTGCACTGACCGGGTGGCCAGCAAAGGTAATCCCATGCAGGAAGCTGTTCTGCTCCTTCAAGAACGGTTCCATGAGACGATCGGAAGCGAGCATCGCCCCAATAGGCGAGTATCCAGAGGTCATTCCCTTTGCGCACGTGATGATGTCTGGCTGATAACCGTACTTCTGTGCTCCAAACCAGTACCCAAGACGACCAAAAGCAGTAATCACCTCATCCGATACCAGCAAAATATCGTACTTGTCACATATCTCGCGTACACGCTGGAAGTACCCGGGTGCTGGGGTGAAACACCCACCGGCATTTTGAACTGGCTCCAGATAGACAGCAGCAATCGTCTCCGGGCCCTCGAATTCAATTCTCTGTTCGATATCATCGGCGCACGCCAGATTGCACTGGTCTAGCATTGCACAGTCCACACAACGATAGTGATTGGTGTTTTGGACCTTGATTGCCCCTGGCACCAACGGTTCAAACGGAGTCTTGATCCCTGGCAGCCCAGTCAGAGACAGAGCACCAAACGTTGTGCCGTGGTAAGAGAGGTTTCGGGATATTACCTTTGTCTTCTCTGGTTTGCCTATGAGTTTAAAGTACTGGCGCGCTAACTTCCAAGCAGACTCTACCGCCTCTGATCCACCAGTGGTAAAGAAGACTCGATTGATATCACCAGGCGCAATAGCCGCTAATCTATCGGCCAGCTCGACCGCGGGTTGATGGGCGTAGCTCCACAATGGGAAGTAAGCGAGCTCACTGGCCTGCTTTGCTGCCGCCTCTGCCAGCTCAGTACGCCCGTGACCAACCTGAACCACAAACAGTCCGGCCAAGCCATCGAGATAGCGTTTGCCTCGACTGTCATAGACATAAGGACCCTGACCTCGGACCATCACCGGTACTTCGTGATCAGCATACGACGACATACGAGTGAAATGCATCCACAAATGTCTGCGCGCTGAATCTGAAAGCTCTTCTGTATTCATTCCCTCTTGTCTCCTTCTCTGGGCACGTGTCGTGCCACATCTTCCGGGCACGTGTCGTGCCACATCTTCCGGGCACGTGTCGTGCCACATCTTCCGGGCACGTGTCGTGCCACATCTTCCGGGCTTGCTTTTGAGTCAGAAGCGTCAGACCGCTTGGCAACCCACGCTAGCAGAAGCCCGTCAGTCGATCAACATCCAACGACCGTCTCCTCTCTAGCTAGCGAGTCCCCCAGCTATAGGTCTGTTTCTCCAGCCTGAGGTAGACATTGACTTCAGCCGATACAACACCTTCTAGTATTCGAATTCGATCGCTCATCAACTCCAAGAGGTGTTCATCATCCTCACAAACCACCTCCAGGAGCAAATCGTATCTGCCAGCAGTAATGACGACGTAGTCAACCTCGGGCAACCTCGCGCACTGTTGGGCTACAGAGGATAGATTTCCGGTGACCTTGAGCCCAACCATCGCCTGGCGCATAAAGCCCACTCGAGTCGGATCCGTCACAGCCACAATCTGCATCACGCCGCTGTCTATCAACCGTTGCACTCGCTGACGAACCGCAGCCTCCGAGAGCCCGACCACCTTGGCAAGTGCAGCGTAGGAGGCACGACCATCCTCCTGCAGTAATTCGATCAGTCGCTTCGATGTTGCATCAAGACTCAAGGGCGGCACAATGGGAGAGCTTTGATACCGATTCGATGGCAGTCCCTGACCTCTGATCAATGGAAAGTTGTGCCCAATCTTTGCGGCATCCTCATGATTAGCCAAAGCTAGACCCCTCTCATCTACCTCGACAGTACGACGCTAGCGACTCGTTACCGCCACAACTCCATATACCCGATAACCGCATGTTCTGGCCCTAGAGCAGATACAACGATGTATACCATATCCACCACCACAAACCTTAATGAAGCCAATGCGTACGACTATTCTTAATCGAATTTCGGCTCTAGTCAACCGAATACGCAATAATTCTAGCAAAAATCTGCGATTTCCTTCGTAATACCCTTCAATTGAGCCTAGATGGTGTAGGGTAGGGATCGGGCTAGCCTCTCATCCCATGGTTGATGAGGCAGGCGGTGACAGGTTGAATGACCGTCTGAAAGCCACTAGGTATTAGCCAGCCGCAAAACGACGGCTATATAAGAAGGAGGATAGTCTATGAGCGACCAGTTTCAGAACTACATAGGGGGCGACTTCGTCGAGGCGCAAGCGGACGAGACGCTGAAGATCATCAATCCATCGACTGGGGAAGTGTACGCGACCTCCCCCGCCTCGAGGGAGGCAGACATCGATCTCGCTTTCAAAAGTGCAGCAAAAGCATTTGAAAGCTGGAGGAACACGACTCCATCAGAACGCAGCCTTATGCTATTCCGCCTTGCAGATGCCATAGAAAAGCACGCAGATGAGCTGGTCGAAGTCGAGACAACCAACACCGGCAAGCCTGTCGCACTCACTCTGAGCGAAGAGATCCCACCTATGGCAGATCAAATCAGATTCTTCGCCGCTGCTGCTCGCAATCTCGAAGGCAAGAGCGCCGGCGAGTATATGGCCGATCACACGTCGTATATACGCCGGGAACCGATCGGCGTCTGTGCCGCCGTAACACCATGGAACTATCCAATGATGATGGCCATCTGGAAGATAGGCCCAGCGCTCGCCGCCGGGAACACGCTAGTGCTAAAACCATCCGACACGACTCCAGCGAGTTCGACGGTTCTTGCGCGCCTCATAGGTGAGATATTTCCTGCAGGTGTATTCAACGTGGTCCTTGGCGACCGAGACACTGGGCGACTACTCGTAAGCCACAAAACACCGCAACTCGTCGCGATCACTGGATCTCTACGTGCTGGCCGAGAAGTAGCTACAGCTGCTGCAGCCGACGTCAAGCGGGTTCATCTCGAACTTGGCGGCAACGCGCCGGTGATCGTCTTCGACGATGCCAATATCACGCGAGCAGCAGAGGGAATCGCCGGAGCGGGATACTTTAACGCCGGTCAAGATTGCACCGCAGCAGCCCGCGTACTGGTCCAGCGAGGAGCCCACGATGCCTTCGTGGAGGCGCTTTCTAGAGTCGCTGGCGAGACCAAAGTCGGATCACCAAGCGAAGACGACGCTTACTTCGGGCCACTCAATAATGTCAACCAGTACGACCGGATTCTCGGTCTGGTTAGCCGTCTCCCCGATCATGCAAAGATCACTGCAGGCGGTGTCGACCTAGACCGCAATGGATACTTCTTCCCAGCTACCGTCGTTGACAATCTAAAGCAAGAGGATGAGATCATCCAAAACGAGATCTTTGGACCGATCATCACCGTGCAAACCTTCGACACCGAGGAGGAGGCAATTCGACTCGCCAACGACGTTGAATATGGTTTGGCCTCAAGCATCTGGACCCGTGATCACGGTACTGCCATGCGAGTCTCTCGAAGTCTCGACTTCGGTGCAGTCTGGATCAACACACACATTCCGATCATTGGAGAGATGCCCCATGGTGGCTTTAAGCACTCCGGCTACGGCAAAGACCTGTCTATGTATGGCTTTGAAGACTACACTCGCATCAAGCATGTGATGAGTTTCATTGGCAATGACTGAGGGTTAACACTACGCCAGATTCCGTCTGCTGGAGATGAAGCTCAAGACTAAAACATAATGGCCCCGGGGCTTTAATCCCGGGGCCATTATGTTAGCAAGCTATCCGACTCTACAGTATTCCAACCACACCGACTCAAACGGTCAGGACTACGTCGTGGCCTTCACCGAAGCCTCAAAGCCCTCAAGGATAGTGGCGATCTGCCTCTCGGAGATGATTAGGGGTGGCATCCAACGAATGATATTGCCAAAGGTCCCTGCATTCATCGCAATAATTCGATGCGTATTAAATAGATCCTTCAAGATGGCACTGGTCCGGCTAGGGTCAGGTGAACCCGTGACCGGGTCCACGATCTCCACACCGACCATCAGGCCGAGTGAACGGATCTTCCCAATCTCCTTGTGCGACTCCGCTATCTTCCGCAAGCCCTCACTGAGCTGCGCTCCGCGTGCAGCCGCATTCTCGACCAAGCCCTCCTCTTTGATGACATCTATAGTTGCAATAGCGGCGGCGACGCCGATTGGATTGGCACCATAGGTTCCACCATGGCTACCAACTGTCCATTCCTTCATTATCTCCAAAGAGGATCCAATGCCCGAAAACGGGAAACCAGAGGCGATACCCTTGGCCATCACGATGATATCCGGGGTGATATTTGAATGCTCAACTGCAAACATGCGCCCTGTTCTACCGAAACCAGTTTGCACCTCATCTGCAACAAACAAGATGCCATGCTTCGTGCAGCGCTCGCGTATAGCCTGGAGGAACTCCGCCGGCGCAGGCAGATAGCCACCCTCACCCAAGACCGGTTCGATTACCATCGCCGCGGTCTCGTTAGGCGCGGTTTGCGCCGCCAGCAGGTAGTCAAGGTAGTCGATCGCTTCATCGACACTAGCCCCATCCGCTCCTCCGGCTCGAGGGAAACCAGGGAACAGCGAGACGAATACTCCAGCAGGCAAAGGCTGATAACCGGCACGATAGCCCGTTCGAGATGTAGTCATTGCCATGGCCTGAGCGGTGCGACCATGGAAACTGCCCTGGAAGACAATGAGATTCGTGCGTTTCGTATATTGGCGTGCCAGCTTGACGGCCGCCTCTGTAGCCTCAGCTCCCGAGTTACTGAAGAAAAAGGTGTCGATGCCTTCTGGTGTAATAGCCTCGAGCCGATCAGCCAACTCCTGAAGGCGATGATATGTATAGATGTTGACTTGTGCATGAATGAACTTCTGTGCCTGTTCTGCAATAGCTTGCGCCACTTTGGGGTGGCTGTGGCCCGTTGAGGTTACCGCTATCCCCGACGTCGCATCAAGATAGCTCGTGCCTTCAGTGTCGAAAACCAAAGCTCCCTCACCACGGACGACAGTGAGTGGTGTGAGCTTCGACCAAACCGGTGCTAAATGTGCCATTCTCTCTCCTTTTCCATTACTTCCCTCAAAACACTGACCTTATCCCTTTTGGCCAATCAAAGTACGCCTCAACGAGTCAAGAATCGACGTAGGTATGCCTCGCTGCTCCAAGCTGTCTACAACTTGCGTCATAGCGAGTCCTGCATTGATACCTAGGTAGCGTAGAGGCTCAGGTTCCCAAGAACGCGGCGGACGGTCGAAGATTTTGCTAACCGATGGCAGGAGTTGTGGGGTCAGCAAACGCTGTGCTATCAACCGTCCGATGAGGTTAGTCAAGGCTACTCCATCGCCTGCATAACCATACACCTTTATAAGTCCAGATTCCTCGTTCACATCGATACGTGGAAACCAATCTCGCGTGACCCCGAGGGTTCCTCCCCAAAAATGGGTGAACTCTACGCCGTCGAGGCCGGGCAACAATTCGCGAACGCTACGCTCAAGCCGCTGGCGCATGTCTCTCCCACGTTCAGGAGCAGGCGTGATCGTTGAACCGTAACCATAGGGAGCACCTCGTCCCCCGAAGGCAATCCTACGATCAGCGGTGATCTGACCATATACGACCAGATTTCTCTCATCGGCGAAACTCAGACCAATTTTAGGACTCCCAATAGATGCGTACTGCGCATCGTTAAGTGGAGCCGTCACGATCATCATCGAGTAGAGCGGCAATACCAACCGATGCCACTTCGCAAACTGAGCGGTATAAGATTCGGTCGCAACCACGATCGAGCGAGCCTTGACCGTATGCGAATTTGCCACCAACGCATGATCCCCAAAACTCACGACATCGGTGTTTTCGTAAATCCTGACTCCCATCTCGTCTAGACGGTCAGCGAGTCCACGAACTAACTTGGCGGGCTGTACTGTCGCGCACTGTGGCTCATGAGCTCCTCCAATCACACCGTTCGCGCGCAGGAAACGCTCAACACCGCGTGCATCGAATAGAGTTGAACTCAGCGGTACATCTGCTTGCAGCCGTCGCCACTGCGCATGGTCTCTGGCAAGCAAGACCGTCCCGGCCTTAGTGAAGTCACACCGTATACCGAGCTGCTCCACCTGGCTGCCGACTTCATCAACCGTAGCCTCAAGGGAACTCTTCAGTTCGCCTGCTAGAACGGAACCATACTCGCGTTCAACCCTCGAGAATGACACCGGGAAAAGGCTAGATACCCAACCACCATTGCGACCTGAAGCACCAAAACCAACATAAGAACGCTCGAAAACCGCAACGCGAAGGCTAGGGTCGAGTCGAGCGAGGTAGCGCGCAGTCCACAAACCAGTAAGACCACCACCAACGATCGCAACATCGACTTCGATTGATGACCGGAGCGAAGCCCGTGGCTTTATCTCGTCAATCTGGTGCAACCAGAAACTCGGAAGGACCGACACGGGCTATCGCTCAATCACTAAATAAGCTCGGCTATCGACCGATGGCTTGGGCTACAACCGGATGAACGATCTCACCCTTAGAGATGTTTAGCGAGCCGGTCAACATAGGATCTTCGGGATCTCGTGCGAGTCGAACGAGCTTCGGGACGACCGCCGCCGACAGCGCACGTGACGCTGTCTTCGGATATTGACCCGGTACATTGGTCACGCAGTAGTGAATGACTCCCAGCTCCTCGTATATTGGCTCCGAGTGCGAAGTCGGTCGCGACGTTTCGATGCAACCACCCTGGTCGATTGCCAAGTCAACGATCACCGAACCTGGCTTCATACTTGCGACATGGTCGCGTAGCACCAACTTAGGTGCCTTGGCACCGGTAACGAGAGCAGCACCAACGACGAGATCTGCATCTCGCACAGCCTCGCTGATTGCGTGCTCGGAGCTTGCGAGCGTTGCCGTCACTGTACCCTCCTGATGGGCCATGTAGAGCCTATGGAGGTCGATGTCGACACCAGTAACCTCGGCGTCCATACCGCGAGCCCCACGAGCAGCCATCGTGCCTGCGACGCCCATCCCTATAACCACAACGCGCGCTGGTGGTACGCCAGCTGACCCTCCGAGAAGTACTCCTGACCCAGCAGCGAGATAGTGGGCGCCTACGATAGCAGCGGTGCGCCCGGCAACTTCACTCATTGGTGCAAGCAGAGGAAGGCCGCCCTTCTCTTCAAGAGTCTCATAGGCGAAGGCATCGATGCCGCTATCAACAAGGGCTTTAGCCAGCGCGGGCTCTGCCGCAAGATGAAGGTATGCAAAAAGCGTGAGATCCCTACGAAAGAAACCCCATTCGGATTCCTGGGGCTCCTTGACCTTTACAACCAGGTCAGCCGCCCAGGTCTCTTTGGCATTGGCAGCGATCTTGGCTCCCACACCTTCGTAGTCGGCGTTCGAAAACCCCGCACCAACACCTGCATTTGTCTCTACAAAGACATCAAATCCGGCCTGAACACAGGACTTCACAGCAGAGGGATCGAGCGCGACCCTCCGCTCCCCATCTTTGATCTCCTTAGGAAGGCCGATCGACTGAACCATACTTACTCCTCAATCACTCGTAGCGACAGACAAACCCGACGCCAGAAATCGTAACGGGACAACTCATGAGCAATTTGACCCACAACTATGCTAGAGCATTCAGAGATAGGGTGCAAGCGAATCAATAAGAAATACAGGTCAATTCAATTGATTCAAAAGCTAAATGTCATAAAATGACGGAATCCTCATGGCGTAAGCAAACAGTCAGCATAAACGACGCAAAACCAGCCACTGAAGGCTATTCTTGGGGCAAGTGTCATACTTCTCACCATCTTTCAGTCAGCTCTTCCCCAATGCAGCAATATCCTCGATAGACCCCTTGGCCTCACAGGCGGCAGTAGATCTGCTACGTCGTGGCGGATCCGCCATTGACGCAGCTATCGCGGCGAATGCCGTCCTCGCGGTGACTGCCCCCGACCAATGCGGTCTGGGGGGCGACCTGGTAGCACTCGTTTACTCTCCACCATCCTCACGAGGTTCTGCGGAGGTCCAATCACTGCAGGCAATTGGCTCGTCTGGCACTGGAGCTTCAGCCGAAAGTTTGCGAGCTGATGGCCATAGCTCAATTCCGCGGTCTAGCCTTCATGCTCTTACCGTACCAGGCGCGGTCGACGGATGGCTAGCACTTCACCACAAGTTCGGTAAACTCCGTCTAGATCAAGTCCTCGAAGCGGCCATAGGCTACGCTAGCAACGGATTCCCAGCCTCAAATCGTCTGCGGCGCAACTTCGAACAGATACGCAATCTCGCCTCTGGAGTCGAACTCGCTAACTTTCTCAATCCAACGTCTAGCTCTTTTCCAATGGTGCGGCGCCCTGGCATAGCTCGAACGCTATTGGCGATATCAAAACTCGGTCGAGAGGGGTTCTATGCCGGAGAGTTCGGAGCCGAACTGATGAAGTTGAGCGAAGGTGTCTTCCGTCCAGATGACCTCGCTGAGCCAATCGCGAGGTTCACAACGCCGCTCAAGGCGACTATTTTTGGTCATATCCTTGCAACCAACCCAGCTCCAAGTGCAGGCTTCCTGACTCTCGGAGCGTTAGCCGCACTCGACGGGGTACCGACTGAGGTTGGAGACGTTCACTGGTATGCGGACCTTATCAATGCCTTTCGCACCACGGGATGGATGCGCGGGTATCACCACGATAAAGTCGAGCTGTCGACGGTCTTGGCCAACACAATCTCTCCCGCCACGCCCCTCACTCGTACTGTCGCAACTGGACCAGATACAACCGCAATCACCGCAGTTGATGCCAACGGACTGGGCATCGTGCTGGTACAATCGAACGGCCATGCATTTGGATCGCGACTTGCGACACCAGATACCAACATCTTCATCCATGACCGTGGCGCTGTAGGCTTCAATCTCATAGCCGGGGATGCCAACGAACTCAAGCCGCGTAGTCGCCCTAGGCATACACTCGCACCAGTCGTCGCTCAGACCCCCGATGGTCATCTCGCACTGCTAGCGGGAACCATGGGGGCGGATCGCCAACCCAGCATCCTCGCTCAGGTCATCACTGCAGCACTACGCGATGGGGCCGACCCGAACGATGCGCTGGTTCAGCCACGCTTTGCATTTTCTTCGCCCACCACTAGTGAACTCTCGGGCTTTGATACCTACGACAGCGATCAGCTACCAATCCTCACCTGTGAGGGGCACCTGCCAAAGCCGGTTATAGATGCGCTCGAAAAAAGATTTGGACCAGTGCAGTCAACCCCAGCTTTCGCGCCGGACGCAGGTGTTGCCCATCTCACACTCCGAAGATTCAACAATTGGATGATCGCCTCAGATCCAAGATCAGAGGCGGCTGGTACCGCTGGCTTTTAAGCGATGAGATCAACTCCGCTATAGAGAGTAGAGCTGCCTTGGCCACTCATACGACATTTGGGTAGTTGGTGCGCCATCGAGTCGCTGTGCTGTGGTTGACTAGATCCAGCGCGTTACCTCCATCCACGCACCTCGACCGCATGTTCAGGAAGACCAGGATTATATTCCTAACCGCATTCACGTCTGCGTTGGCGGTGTGTCCACACTACAGACAACAGAGGGTCTTCACTCTTGCGTTTCAACTTGTCAGTATCGCAATGCCGGCTTCGGCCCGTAGTGGCGACCATTCACCTATCCCTAGATCATCAATTCGCTGGACTTGGGACCACGCACTGAGAACTTCTTGTTCACGCTGCAATGGTGTTGATACACGCGCCTAGACATAAAGAATGACGTAGTTAACCGTTGATTGGGCCCTGGACTGCGCGCAAACTTGCCGCAGATCTACCACGCAGCACGCTAATCATCTCAGCTATAATCGCCACAGACGTCTCCGCTGTACTGCGAGACCCTATATCTAAGCCAGCTGGCCCATACACTCTCCCGAGATGCTCTACGCAGTTGCACTCCAGCAAACGTCGCCGTCTCTCCTCCTGTGTCCCCCTGGAGCCCAAGGATCCGACATAGGAGACCTCGGTATCCTGCAAAATATGGTGAAGCACCGGAGTCACGTGATCATGATCGTGATCGAGTACGACCACTCCATCGCTTCGGCCAACCAACGGAGGCTTCTCTCCCTGCCCCAATTGAGTTACCTCTATCCCGAGGAGATCCCCTTGGATCTGAAGTGCCTTGGCGAGAACACCTCCGCCAATGACGACCAACCGCGAACTTGGGATGAAGCAGTGAATATGAAGCGTCAGTTGCTCCGAAGCAAGCACCGACACCCCCGCCCTTCCACGCGCCAGTAGTTCAGCTGCCTGTTGAGTTCCAGGGCCATCACCCGGAAGATCGATAGTCGCCACCTGGATTCCAATGGGGCGTGACTGCGCATCCAGCGCGGTCACTAGAGCGAACGGCCGTCGCGCCCCGACATGCGGCCTGATGTCAGGCAGCCACGCCCATGGATGCACCATGACTCGAACCGACCCCCCACAGGCAAGTCCACTCGCTACAGCCTCACGGTCACCGATATCGAGTGAGAGGGTGTTGGGCTCCTCGGTCATACCTTCGGCGATAAGCCTCGACCCGAGTGACGGGGAGAGCACTGAACCATAACGCTGCCTACCGGCCACGACCATGAGGTCATTACTCCGATCTCCGCCACCAAAGCCGTTCAACTCAAACAGACGCGCCACCATCGAACTTGGGTCTAACTGCTGTTCGATCAACAAACTCAGCTCTTCAAAGTTCACTACCTGCCACCTTTGCCTTCGAAAAATATCTATGGATCTGCACGTTCGCGCATCAACTGCGCGAAGTACTGTTGCACCTTCATGGTTACCGGGCCCGGCGAGTTGTCAAACGTCCGTTGATCAATCCGAGACACACCTTGGACCATTCTGAGAGTGGAGGTCACAAAAACCTCGCTAACCGATGAATCGAACAACGAGGCAGATGAGACATCCTCTTCAGTGGCCCCAACGCCCTCCAGTACCAGATCGCGGGTGACCCCTGCCAAGCAACCAGCACTCAACGGTGGCGTAACAATTATCCCGTCGCGGACCAGAAAGATATTCGATCCTGATCCTTCGCAGAGGTTCCCAACCGTATTCGCGAACAGCACTTCGTCTGCGCCTTGTTCTATCGCCCAGGCCAATGCAATCACGTTCTCTGCATACGAGGTCGTCTTCAATCCAGCAAGCACTCCACGTTCGTTACGGGGCCATGGCGCCAATGCGAGTGCCGTCGTCGCAGGCTCAAGTGCAATCTCCTCAGTCGCGATGATCGCCCTCGGTTCAACTACCCTCGAACGACCTGATCCGAGACCTGAATTTCCTGCGGTATAGGTAATACGTATTTTTGCGGTGTCAACCCGGTTCCGAACGATCAGCTCTCCAATCCCTTTGCGTAGAGCCTCCACATCTGGCTCCGGGAGTCCCATGCCCCGTGCGGTACGACAAAGACGATCTAAATGTCTTCTCACCGCAAAGGCTACGCCTTCTACAACCACAAGTGTCTCGAAGGCACCATCGCCACACACAAGGCCATGATCGAAAACAGGAACACCGGTGTTGTCAGCCTCCTGAAGGTATCCGTCTATCCACACCATAGTCATGGCAACAACCTCCCGCAGTTATCCTAGTAGTATGCTCGATCAGACTCTTGAAGCCCTCGTCCATGGCCAGAACTTTGCCACCCTCACGACACTAACTCCGCAAGGAGTTCCACAGTCATCGGTAATGTGGATCGATTGTGACCACGAACACCTGCTCATTAACACCGAGGTCGCTCGAGCCAAATTTCGTAACATCTCGCATAATCCCGTCGTCACTGTTCTCGTTTGGGATCGCGATAACCCTTATCGTTACGTGGAGGTACGCGGCATCGTTCACGACACCATCACTGGCGATCTAGCTAATGAACACCTCGAACAACTGGCGAGAAAGTACACCGGCGGGGCCTTTGCTGGCACCATCGAATCTTCACGTGTCATCCTCAAGATTAAGCCGACACGGACGAGAGCCGTCGACTAGTGAAAGTCATTCCCGGCGTGCGTCACTACTGCCCTCTGCCATCGTTCGAAAACGCTAAACCCTTTACGGATCACTAGGATACGCAGCCATGAGCGCCCGAATCCACCAGGACGATAGGCGTCGCCTGCGGGATCTGATCGTGGTCGGTTGGTCTCACGCGGGACAGCATGCATACGTAGCGTCACTAGGAATTGCGATTCCCTACGTTATCGTAAGCTTCCACACGAACTACGCGATGGTAGGCATACTTCTCTCGATTGCAGCGATTGCAGGTAGCGCCTTGCAGGTACTTGCGCTAGTCGTCAGGAAGACTTCAGCGCGTCTCCTGTTCACGATTCAAAACATCGGCTCTACCATCGGTGCCGTCGCTGCGGCCCTAGCTCCAGGCATCTACATATTCATGGCCGGCCGACTCATCCAATCTGGTGCAGGTTGGCCACAACACCCCGTTGGAGGCTCCTATCTAGCTAATAGATACCCGAAAACACGTGGCACCACACTCAGCTGGCATGTCACGGCAGGCAACATTGGAACCCTTCTCGCTCCACTACTCATGCCCTCGATCATCGCAACGTATGGTTGGAGGGCGGCGTTCTGGACGCTCTCAGCTCTACTGGTGACCACTACCGTGGCCGTGGCGGTGTGGCTCCCGTCTCCTTGGCGTGGGCTAACCTCGACCAATGACTCAGCCGACCAGGAGGGCATCGGGTTTTGGAGTCGACTTCGCGCACTCATCCGCCAACGACCGGTCTTCGCGCTGCTAGTTGCTGGATCTGTCGCCGCTGGTGGACAAGGGATTGGAATTGTTGGGGTGTATACCCCCGGGTATCTGCATACATCTCTTCATCTTTCGGCAATTAGCCTGACTGTGATTTTGACTCTGCTTTACGCTGGCGCCGTTGTTGGGCCAATTCTGATGGGTTCGCTCGCTGATCGACGAAGTCATCGTGGCGTGTTGATCACGAATTACGGTTTGGGTGCCCTTGCACTGTTGCTGTTTGTCTTCTCCGGTAAGGATATACTCAGCCTCTCCCTCTTCGGCATCGCCATCGGGATCTTCTCGTACTCAGAGCTATCACTTCGTCAGACGGTGTTCTCCGACTATCTACCACCTGGTATGTCCCGGGCTGGGTTCGGCGTCTTCTTTACAGCCTCACAATCGATTGGTGCACTCTGGATCGCCATCATCGGCATCACGGTCGCAGACGGTGGGTTCAGAGATGCCTTTATCCTGATGGCAATAACCTTCCTCGCTGCGGCCTTGATAGTCCTCTGGGGGACGCACAAGCGACCCGCCACTAGAGATAACTCCTGACTGTAGCAACTTTATATTCCCAAACGTTGTGATGAATCCTACCTGGCTCGTCGACAGACATACTCCAACTCAAGGTTTCGTCCGATGAAAGAAGCGAGAGTATCCACCTTGATCATCAACCTCATCTGCTTGAGCAGTGATCGCAGCTGCTCAATGAGGGCATACTTCCATGATAGACAAATAGTGCTAACAAGAGCTATGACCTGCACATCTGCAGGTCATACTTTGCAGCCCCAACGGGATTCGAACCCGTGTCTCCACCTTGAGAGGGTGGTGTCCTAGGCCTCTAGACGATGGGGCCTCTAGGAGACTCGATCCACTCTAATGGCTCAAGACCACGAAGTCGCCACTTCTGATCACCATCTAGCGCCAGTACCGAGGACGCGCAATATATCGTCCCCGGTACTGCTCATGACACTAGGGTCATGACACTACGGCCGTTGTGTAGGTAGATCCGCGTTGGTGAACTCGGGATCGCGGTAATATCGACGCCAGATGAGACGATATAGCGGGATTTTCTCTGGAATCCTACGAAGACCAGGGATTACTGGAACAAAGAGCAGGGCGAGACTCAACACGGTCATAATGGCCAGCACCTCTACGTCTACATTGTCAGAGTTTGACATCGGTGGGACCTGATACCACATGGTGTAGAGCCACATCCATGGCTGCCCCGGCCAGGATCCTGTCTCATTCATCACACCCCACTGGTTGCCCTCTAGATGGTCAGCGCTAACAATTTGGTTCCAATAGCTCTTGGGTTGCGCAACTACCGAGTCCCCAATGAACATCACCGGGTTTGTGTAGTTCGTGGTATAGAAACTCGACTGGGTGAGGAGCTGTGCGTCGAGAGCACCTGATTGCGCCATAGCTAGGAGGTGGGTCATCAACTCAGGAACGGGCCCCGCTGAGGGCATGTGTGCGATCACAGCTGAGCTACTGAGAGACAGCCTGTTCATACGAGTCTGATAGTTGCTGACCCAGCGAGCCTCGGTTGCCTTCGATGCGTGTTCATAGGTCGCAATTGCCGCCGTCAGCGTCGGAAAGCCAGGCAAGGTAGATAGTGGGTTCAGCACAAAGTCCTTCGCAGTGTTGATCGGGTACTTGACGCCAAAGAACTTCTGAAGCGACACCGGACCAAGCGACTGCAGCGATCCGGTTCCTGTGTTGTAAGGCGGTCCATAGGTCGCGGTTGTGCTCGTTCCATTCAACTCTGTTAGGGCAATATCAATGAACCCCGCAGGCTGCGCCGTTGCCCAGGCCTGAACCGTTATCGGAGGAACATCTGGTGACGAGAATGTGATTGCAAGGATGAAGACCAAGACGAGCACTATCACAAAACCAATCGTCGCCTCCTTAAGGATGTCGTAGTGACGCAGCGGTCCGCGCCATGGCTTGCTGTACCTTCGTTCGCTCTCGCTCCACCGGCTCACTGCCCCACCTCCATCGCGTTTCCCTTAGTGCCGTTCCCCTGGTCCAGGGTGACAGCCGCAGTCGAGTTGTCTCCGTCGACCCCGAGATGAGCGGCCTCTGCGCCAATCGGAGGGACTACCCCCCGAATACGGACCATAAGCACATGAATCCCGACAATTAGCACCAAGACGATAGGCACCACGACAATATGCAACATTAGGGCCTGGCCAAAGTTCATCGCATTGAAGAAGGCGCCTATGCCGCCCGAGTTGAAGGCATCCTTTGACTCGAATGCAATCCACTGGGAGTCGAAATTGGTCTGTGAGAGGTATCCCGTGAACGCCTCCACTATCGAGACCAGGAACGCCAACACGCCAGTCATCCAGGTTAACCATCGCTTTCCACGCCATGCTGCCATCCAGAATTTTGCCCAGAGATGAACGGTCATAAAGCCCATAAACAGCTCCACCGACCACAGATGTAATGAGTTAACAAAGAGGCCAACATTGCTCACGTGCCACCACGTCGGTCCCTCAAGAGCAAGCACCATACCACTCAAAATCGCGACGATAAGAGCCCCGATGGTTAAAACGCCAAAGACGTATACCCACGACGACACATAGGAAGGTTGCCCATCTGGTAGTAATTTATCTGGGGGAAGGTACTTTAGACCAAGGCGTCGACCGCGACCAGTCCAACCCCCAGGAGCCTCTTCGTCAGCGTCCGTAGGAGCCGGTTGGTAGCTTTTGCGCTTTATCGGTTTGCCCTTCAGGAACGGGACGCTAATCGCGAGCACAAAGAGCACTACCAAGACAACGATGACGATAAAGTTCGCCGCCGAAATCAAGATGAAACCCCAATGAATGTAATGATCAGGATGGTTGAGGTTGACAATCGCCCCAACAATCGGATGACCGTGCATAGCGGTATCCTTCCTAGCGCCTACGCGCGAACGACTTACCCAACAGCAGAGTTACCCAACACGGGAAGCTCTATCATCAATCCTATGTAGCATTTAAGAGCTTCGTTAGGGACTTTGGTCACACAAAACACAGGCGTTCGCTCCCGATAACCGCTCGACGAGCGAGGACGAAGTGCGCACAAGCCGGACTCCATCGAGCGGTAACACGTAGATGCCAACGAATGATAATCACCATCAAACTGGCGTGATAATACTCACCCCTTCGGAATCTGCGACCATGGAAGTTCTTTGTCGGAGCGGGGCTCGCCAGCCAGGCCTAGAACTCGTTCGCCAAGAATATTGCGCATCACCTCGGAGGTACCTCCTTCGATGGTGTTGGCCCGGGAACGCAGAAACGCCTGCGTCGCCGTGCGCTGAGACGTGTCACCGTGGACACCAGCAAACTCTGGCCGTCGCATTGTATAGTCGGGGTAGAACAATGAATCCTCCTGCTGGGTGTCGACACAGAACTCATAGATCTTCTGGTTGAGTTCGGCGTTCGCCAGCTTGACCACCGAACCTTCAGGACCCGGATTACCCTGTTGACGCTGGGCGGCAGCTCGTAGCGAGGTGAGTCTCAGTGCCTCGGATCCGCACCAAAGCTGCATGAGCTGATCGAGTGAATCGACTGGGCTACCCCTCATGCCAAAGGTGTGCAGCGCTTCCGCAATGGCTCCGCCGCTACGAGGGAGAACCAATCCACCAATCGAGGCACGTTCGTTCATAAGCGTAGTGATGGCAACCGACCACCCATTTCCAACCTCACCCAGTCGCATGCTATCGGATATATGAACCTCGGTTAGGTAAACCTCGTTGAACTCGGCTTCGCCGGTAATCTGACGCAAAGGCCGCACCTCGACTCCTGCTGCTTGCATGTCGAGTACGAAATAGGTCAGCCCTCTGTGCTTGGGCGCATCAGGATCGCTGCGCGCCACCAACATCCCCCAACGAGCGACATGAGCAAGGGTGGTCCACACCTTCTGCCCACTCACAATCCACTCGTCACCGTCCCTGACTGCACGCGTTGCAAGTGAAGCGACGTCCGATCCAGCACCAGGTTCAGAGAACAGTTGACACCAGATCTCTTCACCCGTGAAGAGCGGGCGCAAAAGACGGCGCTGGAGCTCCAACGATCCATAGGTCATGACCGTTGGCGCACCCATACCCACACCAATCGGATTACTAGCGAAGGCGGCCGGCACGTTCGCGTCCGCCAGTATCTCGTCGACAATACCTTGAAGAGCTGGGCTCGCCCCACGGCCACCTAAGCCCGTTGGGTGATGCACAAACGCGAGTCCCCGGTCGTACTGCTCGCCGCGAAAGGAGATCCCTCCAACCTCCTGGAAGTCAACCTCGTCTAAAAGGCTTATCGTGGCTGACCTTATCTCTTGTTCGCTGATCGTCATCTGCCCCTCCTCGGCTTCAGCCTAGCAAACAGTTGGTGGTATCACAGAGCACGACCCACTGCCTTACATGCGTCTGCTTAGCGCAAGCGTGAGGCGATGTCACTTCGAAGTTCCCTAATTTGTCCAACCCAATGCGATGCCAGCGCGTGGTAGTCACTCCCATGCTCCATCAGGTGATGGAGTTGCGTATGCATCGAAGCAGCAGTTGCAAAGCTTCTCAACTCACTCCATCGGCCCTGCCTTATCTCAAACCAGTCAAAGAAAGGACACACGTGCGAAGAGCCGTCACCCAGGCGATCTAAGTGTCCGACGATGAGCGCGTCATTGAGCAATAGAAAGTCCTCGACTGCAAAAACTCGACTCGGAAGATGTAGCAGCTCACCTCGGTCGAGGATGCCAAGGAAGGCCTCCAGATCGATCGGGCGCGAGTAGAGATAACCCTGGACTAACTGACCCCCCAGGTGAATCCAGCGAAAAAGCTCGTCAGTCGTCTCTACACCCTCGGCAACGACACGAATGCCTGCAATCCTGGCGAGAAAACTGAGCGAGCTCACTACGGCAAATGAATTGACATCCATACCGAATCGAGAGATGAAAGACCGATCGATCTTTAATTGGCTCTATTGACATTCATGTGGATAAACTCGCCCTTTCATAGGGTAACTTCAAGTCAATCGGTCCACAAGCTAGCATCACCAGTGCGAGGGTAGCCTTGGCGGAGTGAAACCCATACGAGCGGGCAATGATGGAGCGAACTTTGGTGTTGAGTCCCTCGACCCTTCCATTGGATACCCCAAGTCTGATGGAGGCAAGTATCCCGTCTCGATGAGTTCGGATGGTCTTTGAGAGTCGGATGAAACTCGATAGTCGTGAGCGTGAGGCTCGCTTGCACCAGTGATCGAGCATCTCATTCACCTCGTCGATCTCGAGGTCACCAGCAAAGATCGCCCGTAAGGACTCCTTCATC